>JAGVEP010000172.1 GCA_020058145.1 Phycisphaerae bacterium
CGCCGCCACCGGCACCACCTACGGCGTGTACGGGCATAGCGCGAGCACGTCCGGGCGCGGCGTCTACGGCTGGGCCAGCACCGCCAGCGGCACCATCTACGGCGTGTATGGCCAAGCGAGCACCGCCGCCGGCGGGTACGCCGTCTACGCCAGCGGCGACATGGGCGCCAGCGGCACCAAGCCCTTCCGCATCGACCACCCCGACGACCCGGCCAACAAGTACCTGCTCCACTACGCCACTGAGAGCCCCGAGGTCATCAACTTCTACTCGGGCAAGGCGACGCTCGACGCCGCGGGCGAGGCCGTGGTCGAGCTGCCGCACTACTTTGCCAAGATCAACAAGGACCCGCGCTACACGCTGACCGCCGTGGGCGCGCCTATGCCCATGCTGCACGTGGCCGAGGAGATCGACGAGGCCGCCCTGAACGCCGGAGCAACGGCCGGGCCGGGTGAGGCCGCGCCGATCTGTTCGTTCCGCATCGCCGGCGGCGCGCCCGGCGCGAAGGTCTCGTGGGAGGTCAAGGCCCTGCGCAACGACAAGTGGGTCCAGCAGCGCGGCGCGCCCGTCGAGGTCGAGAAGCAGGATTTGGAGATTGGCACCTACCAACACCCCGAGTTGTACGGCATGCCGCCGGAGATGGGCATGAACCATGACGCGGAGCACGAGCGTCCGTCGCCCGAGCGTCCGTCGCCGGCGCGTCCGGATGGGCCGGCCGACGAAACGAGAATGGAGAACCGGCCATGAAACGCACGACCGTGATTTCGATCTTCGCGGTGCTGGCCGTCAGCGCGGCTTCGGCACAGACCTTCGACCTCGGCTGGAACACGATCGACGGCGGCGGCGACATGTGGACCACCGGCGGCGACTTCGAACTGTCCGGCACCATCGGTCAGCCCGGCGTCGGCGCCGTGATGACCGGCGGGAACTTCGCGCTGTCCGGCGGGTTCTGGTCCGGCGTCGTCGCAGGCCCCGCGCCCGGTGACCTCAACTGTGACGGGACCGTCAATTTCGACGACATTAACCCCTTTGTGGCGCTGCTGTCCGGGTGATAGCACCCCACCAACGCACATGTAACACCACTTGGAGAGAATGACATGAGAACGACAGCACTTCTCTTGACGAGCGCTCTTGCCCTCGCGGCTGTGGCGCTGCCCGCCCGTGCCCAGACGCCGGTCGGCACCGCCTTCACCTACCAGGGCGTGCTGAGCGAGAACGGTGTTCCACTCAACGGCACCGACGTGGCCGACATCGAGGCCAATCTGTACGACGCCGCGAGCGGCGGCAATCAGATCGGCGGCGCCGCGATCGTCTACAATGTCGATTTCAACCAGGGACAGTTCACGATTCAATTGGACTTTGGCACCAGCCCCTTCGCGGGCGAGGCTCGCTGGCTGGAGCTGATGGTCCGCAAGCCGCCGGGCAGCGGCCAGTGGGTGCCCCTTTCGCCGCGGCAGCCACTCACGGCTATCCCCTACGGGCTCTACACCCTGGCTGCTGGCAACGCCGACCTGCTGGATAGCCAACACGGCAGCTATTACCAGAACGCCGGCAATCTCAACGCCGGCACGCTCGCCGACGGGCGGCTGTCGAGCAATGTGACGCTGCTGAACAGCGCGCAGACGTTTACGGGCGCGAAGTCGTTCAGCACCGCACCGAACTTCTCGGCCGGCGGCACGCCCTTCACGGTCGGCGCCACCGGGCTGGTGACGAACCTGAACGCCGACTTGCTGGACAGCCAACAGGGCACATTCTACCAGAACGCCGGCAATCTCAACGCCGGCACGCTGGCCGACGCGCGGCTGTCGTCCAACGCGGCCCTGCTGAACGCAGTGCAGACCTTTACGGCGAACAAGTACTTCACGGGCAATGTCGGCATCGGGTACACCAGTCCCAATCGGATGCTCTATGTCCTCGAAGATAGCGCGAACATCGCCTATCCCCTCAAGCTCGATAATCCGCACCCCACGTTGGATGCGAGTTCTGTCGGCGTGCTCTTCTCCGTAGGTGGCTCGGGCGGTGGCCCTGCGGACCCCGACCGCGGCAAGGGCGCGCTAGTCTACACGTACACGGACACGTGGAACCGCGGAGACTTCCACTTCCTGCAGGACACCGGCCAGAACGAAAACAACCCAGACCTGGCTGACGCCGTCATGACCATTACCAACACCGGCAACGTCGGCATAGGCCAAACCGACCCGACGGCCAGGCTGCATGTCGGCGGCGCTGCCAAGATCGACGGAACCAACACGCTCGAGTTCGGCGCGGGCGTGGCCGGCAAGGAGACCAACGCCGGCAAGATCGGTTACCAGACGTGGACCACCGATGCGCTCGAGATCGTGGGTGCCGGCACGTCGGTGGCCAACCGCAAGGTCAAGATCTACGCGAACGGCGGGACGAATTTCACTGGCAACGTCGGTATTGGCCAGGCGAGTCCCGGGTTCCCGCTGTCGTTCGCGGACGCAGCGGGCGAGAAGATTTCATTCTACGGCCAAAGTGGGGCCAACACCGGGATCGGCTTAAACGCAACGAACACGGTGCTCGGAATCCACACCCAAAGCAGCGGCGGGGATATTGCCTTCGGGTACGGCTCCAGCGCCAGCATGACCGAGACGATGCGCATCAAAGGCACCGGCAATGTGGGCATCGGCATCGGCACAGCCACTCCGGCGGCCCGCCTGCACGTCCTGTCCAGCACGACTGGCTATGCGATCAAAGCCGAAGCGACCAATACCACGGCCACCGGCCTGTACGCCATTGGCGGCACAGACGGTACGGCAGCGGATCTGCTCGGGAAGTTGCGTGTGTTTCATCGCGCCACCAACGACGAGGTGTTCCGGGCCGGATTCTCCGACGCCGGCGGCGGGGCGGTGGTGATGTGGAACGCCGACAATGAACAAACCGTCCAAATCGATGCCGACGAGAGCAGTACCGGTGGCCGCGGGGCCGACATTAGCCTCTACAACAGCAGCGGCCAACTCACCATCAATCTCGACGCCGACTACGGCAACAGCGACATCGGTCGCGTGATCACGGACGTGCTGGAGATCACCGGCGGTAGCGACCTCTCCGAACAGTTCGACGTGACCGCACCGGACGGCACACCGGAGCCCGGCATGGTCGTAGTGATCGATCCCGAGAATCCCGGTCAACTCAAGCTCGCCACGCAGGCCTACGACCGCAAGGTCGCCGGCGTGATCAGCGGCGCCAACGGCGTCCGGCCTGGCATGTTGATGGGCCAGCGCGACACGGCGGCCGACGGTCAATACCCGGTCGCGCTGACCGGCCGCGTGTGGTGCTGGTGTGACGCGTCCTATGGCGCAATCGAGCCCGGCGACCTGTTGACGACCAGCTCGACGCCGGGGCATGCGATGCGCATTGGCGATGACTGCGCCGCACCGCGCGGCTGCGTGATCGGCAAGGCGATGACCGGCCTGGCCACCGGTGAGCGCGGGCTCGTTCTTATCCTCGTTAGCCTGCAGTAAGCAGCGGGAGACACTTATCATGGCTATCACTAGTTTTCGAGGCCGCCGCACGCTGGCCCTGCTGGGTCTTGCCCTGGTTTGCGGGCCCGCCCTGGCGGCTGTGGTGGACGTGTCCGAGGCGGTCGTACTGGCCGAGGCGTGGCTTCAGCGGGAATGGGATCTGTACGGCGGAAACCGCGCCAGCGATCCCGGCGGGGGGCGCACTTTCAGCGCGGAAACGTGCGACGTGCAGTACCTTACCGCCGGCGGCAAGTTGTCAGCGCAGCCGCCCCCCGACGGGAAGATCCTCGCGTACGTCGTGACCTTCGCGAGCGGCGGCTACGCCGTGCTCACGGCCGACGATCGGCTGGAGCCGCTGCTGGCGTTCGACACGCGGGCCGTCTTCCGGTGGGACGAACCGGAGCGGAACTTCCTGCGGCACGTACTGACCACACAGTCGGCCGCCCATTGGCGTTTCCTCGAGCAGCAACTTCAGGCCGGGCTCTCGCCCGACGTACAGCCGACCTGGAGATACTTGCGCGACCTGGCCGCGTCCCGCGCGCAGCCCGCTGGTGAAGACGATGAACGCGCTATCTACGTCTATTGGGACACCGCGTCTTGGGACCAGTACTGGCCGTATAACGTCGACGTGATCGCGCACAACGGCAGCATTCCCGGCATCCCCACCGGCTGCACTGCGACGGCGATGGCGATCCTCACGAGGTTTCACCGCTGGCCGCACACCGGCGACGGGAGCCACAGCTACTACGACCTGCTCGGCGCCGTCCGGTACTGGCACTCCGTCGACTACGGCGCGACGACCTACGACTGGGGCAGCATGCCGACCGGTAACCTCACGCAGTTCAACGCCCCGGTGTCCGAGCTGATGTACCAGTGCGGCGTAGCGGTTAACATGGACTACGAAGTCGGCAATTCGGGCGCGTGGCCGTCCCCCGAGGCGATGAACAGCCACTTCCGGTACCGCACGACCAGCGAGCAATGGTCCTCGCACGCCGCGGCCATCATCGCGAGCATCCGGGGTGGGCTGCCGACGATCCTGAGCACAACCGTGCACACGGTCGTCGCCTGCGGCTACCGGGATTCCCCGTCGCCCTATTACTACGTTAACGCGGGCTGGAGCGGGTCCGACGACGGCTGGTATAATCTGGACGATCCCAACTTCCCCGGCTCTGACCCGACGGTAGACCGGTCCTATCCCTACTGTGCGCCGCGCGACTACGTCTACGTGGACACCGGCGCATTGGCGTCCGGGTCCGGCGAGATCACCGACCCCTACGACACGCTCGCGACGGGTTACGCCGAAGTGCCTAGCGACGGCGTACTATGGCTCAAGGCCGGCCACCACACCGGGCAGCACGTGTTTAGCAAGCCACTGGTGGTTCGAAGCTACAACGGCGACGCGGTCGTCGAATGGTGAGACCCGACAGTGGCGCGCCCTGATCGCGTCGTCCTGGACGGAAGATGGAGGTGCAACCATGACGGAACATCGACTACTGACAGGCACTGTACTGCTGTTTCTGACGGTCGGCGTGGCAGCCGGCGGTGATTTCACGCTTGACTGGTGGACCATCGCCGGCGGCGGCGACACCTGGACCACGGGCGGCAACTTCGAGCTGTCCGGCACGATCGGCCAGCCCGCCGTCGGCGCCGCGATGACCGGCGGTGACTTCGCGCTCACCAGCGGGTTCTGGTCCGGCGTCGTCGCAGGCCCCACGCCCGGCGACCTCAACTGTGACGGGGCCGTCAATTTCGACGACATCAACCCGTTCGTGCTCGCGCTGGGCGACCCCGCGGGTTATCACGTCGCCTATCCGAACTGCGACATCCTCGCCGCCGACTGCGACTTCGACGGCGACGTGGACTTTGACGACATCAATTCATTCGTGGCGCTCCTCACCGGCGGCTGATTGCTGGTGCGACGCGCGAATGCGGGCAGGTTGAGCCCGGCAGGGCACATCGGGTGGCGTAGAGGCCGCGTCAAGGCCTCCCGGCGGGTGCATTCTGAATCACACATTCTCGGCCGGCTTCGCGACGAGGAGACCGGCCGGCGAGCTGCGCGGCGGGAGGAGTTCGCCCGCCGCAAGGGCCAGGCGCCGGGGCGGAGCGGCTGGTTTTCGCGCCAGCGGCCGGTCCTGCGGTTTGTGGTCCTCTTTGCCCTTTGCATGATGGGCTTCTACGGACTCACCGCCACCCAGACGTTCGAGCAGTGGGGATGGGCGCCCTACCTGGAACTCAACGCGCGTGTGTCGGCGGCGATCCTCAAAGCGCTCGGCGAAGAAGTCACTGTTACGGGCCGCTCGATCACCGCCGCGCGGGCAGCCCTCGTGATTGAGCGCGGGTGCGACGCCATTCACCCGTCGCTCTTGTTCGTTTCGGCTGTGCTGGCGGTGCCGGCCCCTTGGGTCCGAAAGCTCTGGGGCATCTTGGCCGGGATCGCGGTCTTGGCGCTGACGAACCTCGCACGGATCGTCACGCTCTTCTATGTGCAGGTATTCTACCCGGTGGCGTTTGAGGTCGTGCACATCGAGGTCTGGCAGGCACTTTTCATCGGCTGGACGATGGCGCTCTGGGTGAGTTGGGCGTTGTGGGCCGTACGCGGCCCAGCGCGGCTGAGTCATGCCTCCAGCTAGGACCATCGCCGCTTTCTTCGCGTGGCTCGTGTTGCTCTACGCGCTGCTTGTTATCCCGTGGCCCGGTCTGCGCTCGTCTTATGCCGCGGGCTAGCGCGCGGTCGCGAACAAACTGTTCCGCAACTTCGGTGCGTACGGGGCGGTCCGCTTTCGGCCGATTTCGCACGGTAGGGAGAAAGCGGATACCGAAATCGACATCGCGAATCGCCAAACGGGTGCGACACGTACGGGGCAGCACAGCACGACCGTGACGGGCTACCTGCCGACCGCAGAGGTATTGGCGCTAATCCTGGCCACGCCGATCCCGTGGGTGCGGAAGTGGAAGGCGCTGCTCGCGGGGTTGGTGCTGGTCCATGTGCTGGTTCTGCTGCGCGTGCTTGTGGTGCTTATCTTTGGCTTCAGTGCCGCTGGCGCCGTAGCGCTGTTCCACCCGGGCCCGCTGGCGCGCTCGGCGTTGACCATGCTCTTCAACGTCGTCGCGGTAGGGATCAGCTTCACGTACGTCGCACCGGTTTTCCTCTGGATCGCGGTGGCGATCCGCCAACAAGAGTGCCAGGCCGGGGGTCGGGAGTCGGGCCCGTAATGGCACCGCTGAAAGCAGAGTAGGGGCACAAAGGACATGAAGATCACGAATGCTCTGTGCGCTGGCGGAGCGGCGCTGCTACTGGTCGTGCCGGCGCTGGACTGGATGGTCAACGCAGATTACCAGCAGCGCGACGGCCGCCGGGCGCCCAACAGCGGCTTCGTCGGCGTCGCGGCGGGCGGGGGACGCAGCGTGTCGCGGCCATGTGGCCGTGCGATCGCCCCGCTACTGTGCTTGCTGGGCGTACAGCTTCTCTATGTAGGGGCGGTACGTCGGGCCGCAGTTGAGCGTGCAGAACGGGTACATGCCATCGGGGGTGCTGTAGAGAATCACGCAACGCTTGACACGCTCGGTATCGAAGTTGTACCGGTCCATGAAGTGCATGCCAGCCGCCATCAGGGTGCGGTACGTCCGGTGGCCCGGCGCGCCACGCCCGGCGTGTTTGTTCGTCATGCCCCGCAGGGCCCGCATGAACGCCAGCGGCGTGACACGAAAGTCGCGCTCGGTCCAACGATACGAGCGCAGGAACAGCAGCATCAGGTCGAGCTTGTCCCGCCACGTCGCCAGCTTGTTTGGGCGCTGCGCTTCGATCCGGGCGGCCATTTCGTTGAACCCGGTCATTACCTTGACGATGTCGAAGAGCTTGGGGATCGGGATGGCCTCGCGCTCCGGCGTCACGAAGAAGTACGAGCCAAAGGCGCAGTCGCTGTGGCAGCTCGGGCGAATCTTGGGCTTGCCGTCGAGTGTCTGCATCATTCGGCCGAGGGGCGCCATGAAGCTGAGCGGGAAAAAGTCACGTTCCAGGTCGGCGCCGCTGCACGCCGCGAGGTCGTGGGCGAGGTCGCCGAGCGTGTAGCGTTTGGTTTCGAGCTCTGCGAGCCCGACCCGGCCGCTGAACGACACCGGCTGGTAGGAGATGGCGCTGATGACGTCCGCATTCGCGACGGCGAAGCGGAAGATCTTGGGCACCTGGCCGTCGTTCACCGTTTTCACGACCGTCGGTACAAGGCAGACCTTCAGGCCGGTGGCGCGACAATTCTCGATTACCCGCAATTTGGATTCGAGCAGCGGCCGGCCGCGCAAACGCACGTAGTCGCCTTCATCGAGCCCGTCGAACTGGAGATAGAGCGTGTGCAGGCCCGCCTCGGCGGTCTGTTCGGCGAACTCGCGCTCGGCGAGCTTGAGTCCGTTGGTCGCGATTTGCACGTGCGAGAAGCCCAGCGTGATGGACTGGCGGATTATGCGGTGGAAATCCGGGTGCAGAGTCGGCTCGCCGCCCGTGAATTGGATCGCGGTCGCCGGGTGCGGGTGCTGGTTCCGCAGCGCCTGGAGCATCTCGACCACCCATGCGTAGGGCGGCTCGGTGAGATAGCCGGCCTGGTTCGCGCTGGCAAAACACACCGGGCAGGTGAGATTGCAACGGTTCGAAAGGTCGATCTGAGCCAGGCACGAGGTGCTGTGATGCTGGTCACACAGACCGCAGTCCGTGGGGCAGGCCGCGGTGCCGCGGACTTGCGGCTCAAAGACGCCGCGCTCGTCCTGATAGCTCGCGCGCGTGCCGCGGAGATAGAGGTCGACGTCGCTGTTGACCTTGTCGCGGAAATAGCCGTGCTCGGGGCAGGTTTTCTCGATCCAGACGCAGGCGTCTTTGACAAAATAGCGGCCGAGGATCAGGCACGAGCACTCGGGGCAGAGCGTCTCGACCGTCTTGGGCAGCTCGGTGACGACTGGGCGAATGCGGGCGCCGGCGTGGGTCTTTTTCGGCTGGCGCGGGTGCGTCGGAAGCTGCGGCTGCTTGACGAAGAGCACGTCGTGCTGTCGCTCGCGCCGCGGGCCGCACTGTGGGCAGCGGGTGTCGAGGTAAATAGCGTCGGTCGGCTCGTCGTAGCTCAGTTCGCCAGCGACGGTTTGGCCGCAGGAGGTGCACTGCCACTGCCCGGTCCAGGGCAGCCCGTTGCGGCCCTTCTGCACCGGTGAGTATTTGCGCAGCGACAGCTTGTAGCGTTCGAGTTCTGTAGCCGCGGAGTGCGGAAACACCGGCGGGCGGTGGATCTCGTGGATGGGGCGGTGCAGGACTCCGGAGTGTTGCGCACAGCCGGCGAGCAAAGCCGGTTCGGAGGTAGTGGGGACGAGCGGGCGGAGCGTGCCGTCCTGGGGCGGCACGTCGCCCGCTGACAGGCGACGTGCGACTTCGCGATCCTCACGCTCCGCACGCTTCATCGCGCTCTCCGATGTTGCAGACACGCGCCAGCGACAGACGTTGCGGCGGGCGCGCCGGTCCGAACCGAAGCGCAGATTTTACTCACGGAAAGTACTTCGGGTAGCGGCGCTGTTGCTTCTTGCGGCGTTGGTAGGCCCGCGCCAGGTCGAGAAAAATCTCCAGGTCGCGCTCGACGTGGCCGCCGACCTTGTCGAAATACAGCGACCGAATCGGGATGTCATCATGCTCGGCACTGACCGCAGGATACACCGCCTCGCTGACGACGCCGTTCATGCACGTGAAGGGGCTGATGTCGATGATGCCGTCGGCGCCTTGGCGATGCAGGTAAATGGCCTTGCCGACGCTCAGCGTCATTTCACCCAAGGCCCCGGTGGCCGGCAGGTAGGGTTCGGAGTGCGCCAGAATAGCGCGGATGTCGTGGGGTTCCTCGTAACCCTCGAAATCTTCGTGTACGTGGGCGAGCAACGTCTGCTCATACTCGTACTGCACGCGGGACTTGATCTTCAATTTCAGGTAGGCGGCGTTGAAGCGGCCAGAGTCGCGGGCGCAGTCGTACTCGCGCGACCAGTTCGTGTACCACACCCACTCAGAGATGTCGGACAGCCAGCACTCGCCGCCGAGGCGTTCGATCCGGCGTACCACGTCGTCGTTGCTGAACGTATTGAGCCGACAGTAGATTTCGCCGACGACGCCAATGAGCGGCCGGCCCCGGTCGTATTTTGCGGGCATGGCGCGAAACCGGTCACGGACTTGCTTCACGACGGTCGCAAGTTGCGCCACGCGTTCGTTGGAGGACAAGCTGGGCGTGGCGAGGGCTGCGGAAAAATCCTCAACCGCCTGCTGAAATGCGGTGTCGCTGTCGCCGGCGTGTAGCTCGTACGGCCGCGTCTTGAGCAGGAAGCGCTGGCACAAATCGCCGAGGACGATTCCCATCCACGCGGTGCGCAGGAGTTCGGCGGCGTGCTCGCCGATCCCGTCGTAGCCGTCGCCGCTGGTTGGCGAGAAAATCAGCGCGTCGCCGTAACCGCTTTCGGAAAGAACTTGCTTGAGGTAGGGAGCGTATTGTCCAAAACGGCATGGGCCCGGTGCCCTGGGCATGAAGAACGCGAGCTTCTTTGGATCGGCACCCGGTTGGCGGCAGATTTTCAGGAAATCGCCGAGGGTGACCTTGTGCGGCAGACATTCCTCGCCGCTGCTGTGCTGTCCGCCGAGCTCAAGCGTCTCATGGTCGGAATCGGGTGTGGCATACGCCTCGACGCCGACGGAGCGGAAGGCCGCGGCCATCAGCCGGGCACTGGCGTACGCCATTTGGGGGATGTAGAGGGTTCGGCCGGTAAGACCTCCCCGGCGGGCTGGGTCTGACACGTTTTCCACCATCGCAGAATCCCCTTGCTGTCCAGGTACGCCTCGCAGCGCGTCATCATGCCCGCATCATTCGAGTGCCCGTCGAATTGCAGCGTGAGGAACGGCTTGCCTTTGGCGGCGGGGCGAATGAAGCCCTTGATGAACGAGTCGGGTCCGCACTTGAAATTCGTCACGTAGATGATGTGCAGGTTGGGATGCTCGGCGACGAGCTTGCCCGCGGCGAGAATCCGCCGGCCGTAGGACCAATACATGTTGTCGCAGACGTCCGACACGTCGATCCCACTCACCGGCAGGGCATCGACGGGCACGGTGTTTACGCCGTACTGATCGCGCAGCTTGCGAGCGACGCCGAGGCTGACGCCGGCGTCGTGGATGTTGTAGGGACGCCCGACCAGGACGATGCCGGGCTCGTTGGTCGCAATCAGCTTGTCCAGGGCTTGCTGGCCCGCGTCGCGGTACGCGGCCCGGAAGCGGTCGAGGGCGGCCAGGCCGGCGGCGAAGGCCCGTGCGGCAACACGCGGCCGGACGCCGAGGTCCTTGACCAGATCGATCAACACGTTCTTCACGGCGTCGCGCCCGCTGCTGAAATGGAGCGTCGGACACAGGATGCGACCACGCCAGTGGCGGAACGGTGGCGCCTGACGGATGACAAACGGCAGGGTCTGGCCCCACGGGCAAACGTGGCTCTCGACGCCCGGAGTTTTTTCCTCCGTCGTCAGCAGGTTCGGGATGAAGAGGTAATCCACCCCGCGGTGGATGAGTTCCGCCGTGTGGCCGTGGGCGATGATGATCGGGAAGCAGGGTTCGGCGACGGCGGCGTCGAGACCGGCCTGCGCCAGCTGTCGATTTGTCTCGGTCGAGACGGTGACCTTGAAGCCGCAGTCGCGGAAGAAACGGCGCCACAGCGGCAGCCAGTCCCACGTGTACATCGCGAGCGGGATACCGATGGTCGTGGTCGCCCCGGCGGGATCGCCGGTGTCGTCGGCTTGGAGCAGTTCATTCCGCAACGCGCAGAGGTCGGGGATGATCGGCTGGCGGTGCGTTTTCAGGCGTTTGCGGAAGCGATCGGAGCACTTGTCGCCCCAAAACGTCTTCTGGCCCTCGACGTTGAATTCCTGGATCGAGCATTCGTTGGTGCAGGCGTGGCAAGTGAACTCACGCAGGGCGTAATCGACCTTGGTGAGGTCGTAACCCCGGAACCGCGTTTCGGCACCGGTGGCCTTGATCTTGTCGCGGGCGAGCAGCGCGGCGCCGATCGCGCCCAGCACGGCATTGTGCGGCGGAACGATGATGGTCTTGCCGGTGACACTGCTGAACGCGGCGGCGACGGCGTCGTTGTAGGCGGTGCCGCCCTGGAAGAAGATCGTGTCGCCGATTGGCCGGCCGCGCACGACGCGGTTGATATAGTTGTACGCCACGGAGTACGCCAGGCCGGCGATGATGTCCTCGAGGCGGGCGCCGCGTTGCATGTATGTATTCACGTCACGTTCCATGAATACGGTGCAACGTTCGCCGAGCTTGATGGGGGCCTGCGAACGGAGGGCCAATTCGGCGAATTCTCCCTTGATCGAAACCCCAAGTTCCTCGGCCCGTTCTTCGAGGAAGCTCCCGGTGCCGGCGGCGCAGGCCTCATTCATGGTGAAATCGACGACGATCGATTCACCTGGCTCAGATTCCGCGGGCGCGTCGCCTGCGCCGTCCTGCGTGCCTGCGTGCCTGCGTGCCTGCGTGCCTTCCGCCTGCAGGCTGATGTACTTACTGTCCTGGCCCCCGATTTCAAAGATCGTGTCCGGCCGCTGACCGAGCAGGCGGTCGCCCACGAAACCGGCCCCGGTTTTGTGGCAGGTAATTTCGTCGTGAATGGCGTCGGCGCCGACCAGCTCGCCGAGCAGCTCCCGCCCGCTGCCGGTGGAGCCGACGGCGCGGATGCAAACGCCCCAGCCGACGGCCTCCTCCATTTCGCGCAGACAGCGCGTGACTACCTGGATCGGGCGGCCTTCCGTGCGGGTGAAGATCGAGTGAATTACGTCGCCGTGGTCGTCGATGAGCACGAGCTTCGTGCCGACCGAGCCGATGTCGAGGCCGAGATACGCGTCCACGCGCCGGCCGGTCGTGGAAAACTGGTAGGGTCGCGCGCGGTCACGCAGCAGCGTGACGCGCTCCAGATTGAGCGGCTTTTGTCGCGGGAAAGCATGGCCGTCGCCCTGAACCGCTGCCCTCAGGCGCGCGAGCTGCTCTTGCACGTGGGGTAGCGGCGCGGTTGCGGGTGGCTGAGCCACGTCCGCCGCGGCCAGCGCAGCCCCGACGGCGCCCAGGGATTCGGCGGCGTCCGGAACGAGCAAGTGGTCCGCGTCGAGAGCAAAAACTTCCCGCAAGCTGCGCACCACGGCCGTGTTGGCCGACACGCCGCCGAGCAGCGCGACCGGGGGCACCGGCGTGCGGCCCTTCACCACCGCGGACTTGTAGTTCGCCGCGACGGCGTGACATAGACCGCGCAGCACCTCGCTCGGCGCGAAGCCCTTCTGTTGCGCATGGATCATGTCGCTCTTGGCAAACACGCTACAGCGGCCAGCAATCTGCGCCGTGCGCTGTGCCCCCTCAACCAGGGTGCCGATTTCTTCAACGCCGTGGCGGAGACGCTGCGCCTGTTGATCGATGAAGCCACCCGTACCCGCGGCGCAGTCTCCATTGGCACTGTAGTCGAGGATTCCCAGCCGGCCGCTGACGGGATCGGGTTCGAGGCGGAGATAGCGGCTCGACTCCCCGCCGATCTCGAAAACCGTCCGCACCTGGGGGTGCAGAAAGTCCACGGCCCGGGCCGCGGCCTGGAACTCGTTAACCGTTGTCGCCGTGAGCGCTTCGGCGACGAGCCCGGCACCGCTGCCCGTGAGCATCAACCCGGCGATGTGCTCGCCGGGCACCCGCCGCAGAATCTGATCGATCACCTCGCGGGTCACGTCGAGTGGCCGGCCATGTGTCCGGCGGGGGTTGACGATGCACGCGGCCCGGTCGCGCATGACGGGCACGGCTAGGCGCCGCAGAACGCCCTCGGCATTCGAGCGTGCCAGGAGAGCGTCGGCGTCCGAGTTCGGCAAAATCAGCGCGGCCTTCACGCTGATCGCGCCAATGTCTAGGCCGAGGAAGATGCTCATGGTGTGGCACCGGCTAATAGCCGGTGTCCTCCGGCCGGTACGGAGCCCGGCCGCTACATTCTGGTCCGTGTTCCGGCGCTGGGTCCAACGCGCGAGGGGCTCCGTCTCGCGGAGCTATCGGACTGCGTGGGTCGAACTGCAGCGTCGGGGCGTTTCTGGACGCGCCCGACCGCCGCGCGAAATCCCTCGGGACCCGTGCGATAAGTATCCGCGCGGACGGCGGGCCGTCAAGGTCGGATTGCCTGACAGGGTTTCCCTGACACGGGGAGCATCGGCTTCCAGCCGGTGCGCACCGGCGAGACGCCGATGCTCCCCGTCATTCCTGCGCACCGGCGAGACGCCGATGCTCCCGGTCATTCCGGGTCGTCGTCAAGCGTGCGCGGTTTTCGGTCGAAAGCACTACGAGCCGGGGGCTGGTACCGCTGGGTCCTCGTCGCCGCCACCGGCAAGATGCCGGTGCCACCCGCAAGAGGGCCGGAGTTTTCGTTGAGTCATGCCCGGCGCCGCGCGTGTATTGCTGTACCACACCGCTCCCGGCGCCGCCGGTGAGCTCGGTGCCGTCCTCCGCCGACGGGGTCTGGAACCGGTACCGGTGGCGGTAAACGGCACTGGCGCCGGCGCGACCGCGGCTCTGAACGAGGGCGATGTCGCGGTGGTGCTGGTCGAGCCGGCGGCCCTGGAGCGCTGGCAAGCGACGTTGCCGACGCTCTTCAAGGAACTGGCCGCGGCGAACGTGGCTTCGGTTGTACGCGGCGTGGGGGATGACTTGCCGTGCGGAGATGGGCAGTGGGTGGAATGGCTTTCGCCCGACGTGACTCTGGAGGAGCTGGCTGGCCGCGTCAGCGAGCTGGCGCGGTACGCTCCGCTGGTTGGTCGCATGCAGCGGGAGCTGGATCACCTATACCACCTCGGCGGGCAGATCAATCGGTACTTCACGGACATTGACCAGGAGATGCGGCTGGCCAGCCGTCTGCAGCGCGATTTGCTGCCGCGCGAATTTCCCGACGTGCCGCCGCTGCGGTTTGCCGTGCTGTACCGTGCGGCGAGCTGGGTGAGCGGGGATCTGTACGACGTGTTTCGTATCGACGAGCAGCACGTCGGCCTGTTCGTGTCCGACGCCATGGGGCACGGGGTTGCGGCCGGGCTGTTGACCATGTTTCTGCGCCAAGCGTTGGTGCCGAAACGGACGAGCGGCCAGGCGTATACGATCGTGCCGCCGGCGCGGGTGCTCGACGCGCTGCACGCCTGCCTGGTCCGGCAGGAGCTGCCGCACTCGCAGTTCATCACGGGCGTCTATGGCGTGGTCAACACGGCGCGGCGCGAGATACGGCTGGCGCGGGCGGGGCATCCGTATCCCATTCACATCGCTGCCGACGGGGCGATCCGCGAGATTCGGACCCGTGGCAGCCTGCTCGGGCTTCCGGATGTGGTGGCGGAGTTCGAGGAAGCCACGCTGGCGCTCGCGACGGGTGATAAGCTGGTTTTTTACACGGATGGGCTGGAGCAAACGGTCCTCACGCCGGCGGCACAAGGCAGTGGCGCCGTGGTTTTCACCGACCAGTTCCGCACCTGGGCACGGCTGTCAGCGGCGGAGCTGATCGAAGCGCTGGGGGACCATCTCGACCACGAGCACGGCTCGCTGCACCCTGTCGATGATATGACGGTGCTGGTGCTGGAAGTTCTGTAGCGGCCGGGCTCTGTACCGGCCGGGGAGCCCGCACGACTCACACGCTCGCCGGAAGGTCCGGAAAGAGACGCGTTGGGGGGCTGGGAAGGGAAGGTGATCAAGATGCTCAAGCGTGCGCACCCCCCCTTCGATCACCTTGGTTATCGGGCTCTTGGGGGTGTCGGATGGGGCGTCCGAGCGTCGGCACGTGGCAAGGGGGGAAGGGAATGTGACAAGGTGACAAGGTGATAAGGTGAAAACAGAGCGCGAGGGTGCTTCACGGCGGAGTTGGCGTGCTGTGTGGGCGCTGCGCATGCTTAAGAATGGACGCGCGGCGGGGTGGGGGCAATGTTGGGGCTGGGGTTTGCCGGGGATTGGGGGAATTGGCGGGCTCTGGGTGAAGAATGGCGCGCGCGGCGTTTCCGGGGAGGCGCGGCGAAGGCGGATTGCGGGAGTCCCGCGCCGATGGGTGCGAGATCGGAATCTCGCACCAACCGTAGGGCAGCGGCCTGCTACCCATGTGGCCGCGTGTCGTGGATGCGGCTTCTTCGGGCGCCGGTCTCTTCCGGTCGATGGCGAAACCGCCCTTGCACGTGGCGCCACTGCTCATGGCAGCGCGGAATCCAAAAACTGGGGGTCAGCAGCTTTAGGTCCACGTCCGCTGCGGCTTCCCGGAGTTTCTTCTCCTGTGGACCCGTCAAGTCCACGTTGGTGCACACGACGTACTGCTTCCAGCCGGTTTCGGCCTGCTTGGTCTGCGCGGCCTGGATGGACGTGACGGCCTTCCCAACATCAAAGTCACCGGTTCGGCCGCTGTCGACGGACTTGCACTGATACGCAATCTGTCTCTCGCACCACAGCAAATCCACGCCGCCCTCTGGCGCGTGTCGGCGACGGATGTCGGTCGTCTTCTCATGGCGGTTCAGAATGTCGCAGCAGAAGACCTCCCAAGCGTCCTCGAATTTGGTCTGCGGCTCGACGCCAAAGAACGGCGGGTAGAGATACGGCCCGTCCGCGCCCCACGGCGGCTCGATGCCCTGCAGCAGTTGCGCCACGGCGTATTTTTTCGTGGCGCCTTGCGGAATGAATTCTGCGACGCCTTCGCGTTCGAGCGTCAGCAGGTGCTCGTATTCCACCGTCACGTCCGGCTTATCCGGCAGGGGTACACACTGTTTCGGCAGCAGATTCGGCACCGTCGCGTGAATGCGCGCGAATTCGTCGCGAATGATCGCCAGGGCGCCGCGACGCCCGTTCTCTGGCCCGTCTACGGAGATGTACATCCGCCCTTTGTCCGTGTCGCTGCGCACCAGGGCCTGGCAGCCGTCAAAATCCAGTACCACGCCGCTACGCCAGTAGATCGGGTCGTTCGTCAGGTTCCCGTACCGCCTGACGATAAAGCGGCAGATGATCCCCGGAGGCAGAACTTCGTAGTGGTACTGAAAGTTAAGCGAGCCGCCAACGTCCCAGTCCAGCCGCGGTTCCTTGGCCGGCAGGAGTTCGGCCACGAGCCACTTTTCGCCGTCTCGGATCGTGAAGGACAACTCGAACTTGTGCATCATGTCGATGATGTACGGATGGCACGCGTGCGGATGGGTTGCGCCTGTGAGGATCGCGGGAAGATCGGCCTTGGTGAGCACCCCACCGTTCCGGGGAAGTTCCTTGTGGTTGAGTATCTTGTAGACGCCCTCCGTGACCCACTCAGGCTTTAGCACGCTCATCTCGCGCAGCGAGTAGGGGCTTTCCGGATCGTTGAAGCTGAGCACGCTGCCAAGGTCGTGGAGAAACCGAAGGAGAAGGTCCTGCTGCGCGCGCTCGTCCACCTCGTGGTCATGGCACAGGGCGTAATACTTGCGGACGTCGATGTAGTTTTCGCGCCCGGCAAGCTGCTCAAGCTCCTGTTTAATCGTGAAGTAAGCCATCGGCAGCAGATCAAACACGTGCGGCATCCCGCGAATCTGATCCTGAATGGCCGCCTTAAGCTCATCAATCCCCATTCCGGTCTCGCAGGAGGTCCTGAAGAACCCTCTGATGCTCGGATAGTCTTTCTGCAGACGCGTCTCATTCAGGTCGAGGTAGTGCGTCTCGCACTTGTTCGTGACCACCAGCACCGGCGATTCGCCGCCATAGCTGCGGATGATCTTTAGCCAGTAATGGATGTTGCTCTCGTTCTCGCCCTTGCGGGCATCGAGCACCAGCACGTAGACGGTGCGTTTGGTGAGGAAGAACTGGTGCGTGGCGTGCATGATCTCCTGCCCGCCGAAGTCCCAGAAGTTCACCTGCACGCGCCCGGCGTGCTCGTCCTGGCCCGTGACTCGCCAGTCTTTGTTGATGTAGATGCCCTCGGTTTTTTCCTCCTGCGCGTTGAACGTGCCGTAGACAATCCGCTTGACCAGCGAAGTTTTTCCGACGCTGCCCTGACCTACGAGGATCACCTTCAGCTCGTTAAGTGGGCGTCTGGGTCCGAGGTGCGTGCGGAAGTAATAGTCCAGAATCTCCGCCGGTGGCTTTGCCTCCCGTTTGCGGCGTGCCACCTCCTGCCACGTCGGTCCCAGGACCTCATCGGGCAAACCGAGGGCGGCATTCCCATGCAGCCCGAACCTGCTCAGCTTGGTCAGTCGACGCATCGACGGCGGCAACGCGGTGAGCTGGTTGTCGTCAACGTACAACGACGTTAGGGCTGTCAGTTGGCCGATCTCGGCCGGCAGCGCGGTGAGCTGGTTGTGGGAAACGTACAGCATCGTCAACGCCGCCACTCGGCCGATCTCGGGTGGCAGCGCTGTTAGCTGGTTGTTAGAAGCGTACAGCGCCGTCAACGCCGTCAGTCGGCCGATCTCGGGCGGCAGCGCGGTGAGCTGGCTACTGTAGACGATCAGCTCCGTCAACGTCGCCAATCGGCCGATCTCGGGCGGCAGCGCGGTGAGGTGATTGCTGGAAACGTCCAGTACCCTCAACACCGTCAGTTGGCCAATCTCGGGCGGCAGCGAGGTGAGCTGGCTTCCGTCAACGCGCAGCTCCGTCAACGCCGTCAGTTGGCCGATCTCGGGCGGCAGCGCGGTGAGCTGGTTGCAGGCGGCCTGCAGCTCCGTCAACGCCTTCAGTTGGCCGATCTCGGCCGGCAGCGCGCCGAGCTGGTTGAAAGAAACGTTCAGCTCCGTCAAGGCCGCCAGTTGGCCAATCTGAGGCGGCAGCGCGGTGAGTTGGTTGTTGGAAACGTCCAGCACCCTCAACGCCGTGAGTTGGCCGATCTCGGGCGGGAGGGCGGAGAGGCCAAGGTTGCTGAGATCGAGGTCGGTAACGCGGGATTGGGCAGCGCGCTGGATGCGTCGGCGCGCTTCCTCATAAGCGGCGTCTGGGTCCCGGGGTTTTTTGGTACCCGCCATGCGGGGGAGTATACGCGAAGAGGCAACGAGGCAACCAGGCAACAAGGCGGCACAGGACGGCCACGCGAGGGCGCGGGCCGCGACGGGACGGGGGGCGGAGACAAAGTGGGAACGTGGGAACGAGGCGACCGGGGGCACGCGACGGCCGACGGGGACGTCGGCCGCTACACAACAGGAGAGAACGAACATGGCAGTTGTGCTGGATACGGGGCTGACGTCGCGGGCGATCATCGGCCGCTTCTATCGCCGGCTCGAAGAGTACGCGCAGAGTGCGTGGTGGACGAAGCTGGCCCTGCA
>JAGVEP010000270.1 GCA_020058145.1 Phycisphaerae bacterium
AGCGTCGCTTCCGGCCACCACCACGACGCCTGCTTCAGCCGCAACGCAGCCCACGGGCAGTGGGCCCGAGCTTCCTGAGTACCTGACGATCGTCGAACGCTTCAAACCTGGCGAGCGCGCCGCCGCACAGGTCGCGACCGAGGCCGGCAACCGCCTCGTGATCGACACGCGCAACGTCCGCCGCCTGCGGATCGACCGCGACCGCGTGCCGCTTAACCAGCGGCGGAGCATCGCCCTGCAGCTCGACGGCCAAGGCCTGGAATGGCTGCCGCACTCGAAGGTTGAGGAGTTTGAGCGGTCGGTCAATGGCGGTTGGACGCCCGTGAAGCCCTAGTGTCGTGTTTCATACATCCGTTGAATACGTCCGGCCGCTTGGGCCCCGGCGTGGCCGCGGTCAGTCCGGCAGCCTTGGCCCCGGTGGGACCGCGGTCAGTCCGGCGGCATTGGCCCCGGAGGGGCCGCGGTGAGTAGCCGGGGGCGCAGCCCCCGGAAGACGCCCAGCGCATGATTCGCCCCAGCGGGGCGACGGTACCACACGCGCGGGTGCCGAAAGATGTAACGAACTTGCGAGACGCCACCCGAGCGCGTGTCGGGCTCAACACGATTCCTCTCGACCATGCCGGATCGGAACCAGCGGTACATCTCTCGCGGCGGACTGAAGCTCGAAGCGGCACTGTGCGCCTTCCAGGTCGACCCCACCGGCTGGACTTGTGCCGATTTCGGCAGCCACGTCGGCGGCTTCGTCGATTGCCTGCTGCAAAATGGGGCGGCGCGGGTTTACGCCGTCGAGCCGGGGTATGGCGTGCTGGACTACACGCTGCGCCGTGACGCCCGCGTGGTCGTCTGCGAGCGGACCAACGCCCTGCACTACGTGTGTCCCGAGCCGTGCGATCTCGTGACCATCGACGTGGGCTGGACGCCACAGCGGCTCATCCTGCCCGCGGCCCGGAGGTGCCTGAAGCCGGCGAGCGGGCGCGTAATCACGCTCATTAAGCCGCAGTACGAAGTACCGCCGGAATGGCTGACCGATGGCGTCGTCCCCGCGGAGCGTTTGAAAGAGGCCTCGGAAGCCTGCCGCGCGGACGTTAGCGGCCTGGGCTGGCGGATTCTGGGCGAAATCGAGAGCCCGCTGCGCGGCCATGGCGGGAATGTCGAACTGCTGTGGTTGCTGCGGGCCGAGTGAGCGCGTGGGAAGGTGGGAAGGTGAGAATGGGGGTAACCGAGCATACAAGCAGAATCATACCGCGATAATCTCACCCCCACCTGCACAGAGGCTCATGGCAGACCCGGACCAACGGCAAAGTACATTATTTAGGGCGCGAACCGCACCAAGCGTTAGCTGAGTTCCATACGCGCATGGGCCGCCGAGCTACGCCGCAAGGCCGAATGCTGCCAGCAAGATCATCCGGGTGCCCCCTACGCGGACCGCAAGTGGGCCGCGCGATTCGACGCCGTGGTACTTCCAACCAATGCCTCGTCTTAAGCTGTTGCACGCTTTGCGGCGCAATCTTCGTCTTCGTCTGGCCGCGTCGCGATCGATCAAGTTGGGGCTAGGCCGGCGTGAATACCCGGCGGATGTTGGCCTGGATAGCGGCAAGCTCGGCAGGAGGGAGCGTGCCGAGCTTCGCGTGGACGACACTCCGAGCAACGGTCATCGGCTTCGTCCATTTGATGGCAGAAGTGCGCTTGAGGCCCGTCTGGGGGAAGTATGTCGCCGCGTCCTCAATCATAAACACATAAGGGTCCGATTTTGGAGCCGAGCTGATTGGTACGAATATGACGTCGGTGCCGGCGTTGAATTCGTCAGCGGAGACGATCAGAGCGGGTCGGATTTTGCCGCCGCTCTGATCCGTAAAGGGGAAATTGAGCGTGACGATATCGCCGCAATTCATACGCGCGTGCCGTCGTCCAGTCCGTATATGTCTTCGTCGGGTTCGTTCCAGAAGTCGAGCGTACCCGATGTTTCGGCGAGTCGTAAGAACTGGTCCGGGCTGGGGTCCGGGGGATACGAAATCGTCAACGCAGCCCCATCGCCGCGGGTCTGGGGTTCGTCCTCGATGATCTCGCGATCCGGCATAATCAGAAAGTCGGTCATTTGCTGCTTCCCCCGGCCGGCTGGATCAGGACAGCGTCGAACGGGCGCTGCAACAACAAGTTGTCGTTTGCCCAAAACTGGATGTAGTACCGGCCCGGTTCCGGAAACGTCAGGCCTTGAAGGACGAATCGTAGATCGAGGATCGTTGTCGGGTTCGTAACGGCCTCCGCAGGCTGCCCCGATAGCTCAGCAACTCGCCTACCATTCTCCGCGTGTTCGATAACGAGCCGGAATTTGGTGCCGGGCCGCACGTCCGTCACACTTGCGTAAACGCACATCTGCGGGTGTGTGGCTGGGAATCTAACGGCGGCCAGCCTATTGAACAAGCCGACCAGCGCCGTCTTCCCGGAAGGTTCCTGATAAAGCGCGTCGCAAACCACGAGCGCGATCGGGGACGGTTTCGTCATTCTACAATACCCTCAAGCTGCCTTGGTTCGCCAAGTACTTGTGCGGCAGCCGACGGGGCCCATCCCGCTGATTATATGAATCGGACCGGCAAGTGCTCAAGGCTGAATCGGAAATATCGCCGAGGCGCGCAACGGAGAACACGAGCCAGGGTTAATATGGGACGGCCGCGCTACGCTACCCGATATCATGCCCCCGCCCGTGGCGGAACCGCACCGGGATTGACGATCTGCGGGCGAGCGGTACACCGGAACGGGCAAACCGGCAGACGGGCGAGAATCGCGTTTCGCGACATCCTGGCGATGATCGAGCCGGGCGGGAGCACCGAGAACACGACAGGCCCGAGCAATGGGCCAGTTTCGATCCCCCAGCCGGCAAAAACCCGCCCAGCGTGGCAACCGGGTAGCAAGGGCCGAAACAGGAATAAAAGAGGCCGGAACCACGATTCGTAAGTCTCATGTTTTCCGGCCTTTATGACTGCCCCGGCCAGGACTCGAACCTGGGACCCGCTGATTAAGAGTCAGCTGCTCTACCAACTGAGCTACCGAGGCGTCACCCGCCCCGGGGGACGAGTGCTGAGCCTCGTATCATAGCACCCGCCGCATTATCATCAAGCCCGCGCCAGTCGGCGAGCAGGGTTGCTCGACCACGCGATCCGGAAAGGCAGGCCAGCACCAGGTGGCACACGTACGCATCTTAATTCTGCGGGCCGCGGGAACCAACTGCGACCTCGAAGCCCAGCACGCCTGGCAACTCGCCGGCGCTACGGCCGAACGCGTCCACATCCGGCGGCTCATCGAAAAACCGCACACGCTCGACGAATACCAGGTACTCACGATCCCCGGCGGCTTCAGCTACGGCGACGATATCGCCGCGGGACGTATCTTCGCCGCACAAATCCGTCGGCACCTGCTGGATGACTTGCGCAAATTCATCGACGGCGGCCGGCTCGTGCTCGGCATCTGCAACGGCTTCCAGGTGCTCGTGCAGACCGGGCTGCTGCCGTGCCGGCTGACCGACGACCGGCCGCGCACCTGCACCGTGACCTACAACGACCCGCCGGGCTTCCAGGACCGCTGGATCTACCTCCGCGCCAGCGGCGACCGCTGCGTCTTTCTCGAACCGGGCCGGGTTTACGAAATGCCGATCGCGCACGGCGAGGGGCGGGTGCTATTCGCCAGCGCGGCCGACCTCAACGCCGCGGTGTACGCCGGTCAGAATGCCCTGGTTTACTCGGAACCTCGCAACGGCGGCCCCAACCTGCACGGCGAGCCGCTGAATCCCAACGGCAGCCAGGCTGACATCGCTGGTCTGTGCGACGAAACCGGCCGCGTGCTGGGTCTGATGCCGCACCCCGAACGCTTTGTGACCTGGACGCAGCACCCCTGTTGGACCTCGCAGCCGCCACGCGCGGAGGGTGACGGACTCGCGCTCTTCCGCCGGGCGGTGGGATATTTCAAATGAGTCAATGCTCTCAAGCCAGGAATATCGGAACCCAGACCAGGATTAGTCAGAACATGCGATCGGTGCAAGGAGTCTGGCAAGCGCTGGTTCTCGCCGCCGGCCTGCTGCCCGCGAGCTGCGCCCCGATCAATCACGCCCCGGAGTTGCAACAGGCGGCCCAGGACCTGGAGCAGGCCACCGGCGTGAAACCCGCGTGGTCCGAACAGTTTGAGCCCCGCGAGCTCGAACCGGGTGCAAACGAAACCGTCGCCTTGGATCAGGTCGTCGAGCTGACCCTAGTGAACAACCGTGCCTTGCGGGCCGACCTCGAAGCTATCGGCCAGGCGAAGGCCGAGCTGGTCCAGGCCGGTTTGCTGCCCAACCCCATGCTCTCGCTGATGTTGCGTTTTCCCGAGACCGGCGGCCGGGCCATGTTCGATTTCGGGCTCGTGCAGGACCTCGCCGGCCTGTGGCTGATCCCCAGCAAGAAGCAGGCCGCCCAAGCCATGCTCCAGCAACGGCTGTTGTCCTTCACCGACAGTGCCGTTGCGCTGGTCGCCGAAGCCAAGACCGCTTACCGCATGCTCCAGTACCTGGCCCGGGCGCTCGAATATCAGCAGCAAGACCGCGAAATTTTGCGGCAAGCCACTGAAGTGGCCGAGACGCGCCTGCGGGCCGGCAGCGCCGCGCAACTCGATCTCAACTTGCTGCAAGGCCGCTACCTCGAAGCCGAAATCGAGCTCGTTCAGCTTCGCAGCGAGTTCCGCACGACGCAGCAGATGCTCTTGCGGCTCATGGGCGTGGCCCGTGCGCCCGACACCTGGCAGTGCGAGCCGCTCGACCTGGCCACCCCGCCGCAGCGGCTGCCCGGCGTCGAGGAGGACTTCATCGAAATCGCGATCGCACGCCGACTGGACGTCCAGGCCGCCTATTGGGAGCTCGAATCCGCCGCCGCCGAGTTCGCAAAGGAGAAACTGCGGCTGATTCAGGGGCTCGGCATTGGCATCGCCGGCCTGCGTACCGAACAGACCGCGCAGCCCGGCCGGAACATCCTCGCGGACACCGTGCGCTCCTCGGTGGCCGCGGGACGCCTGATGCCGCCGGAGATACAGTCGCGCCGTGAGCGGCGTCTGATGCGCCGCCAGGAGCTGGACTTCCTGCTCGGTCCCTCCCTGGATCTGTCGCTGCCGATTTTCGACCAGAATCAGGCCCAGGTCGCCAAAGCCCACTACCGGGCGCGCGAACTGCGGCGGCGCTACGAAGAGGCCGAGCAACGGGTCATCGAAGGTGTCCGCGCCGCGCTCACTCAACGCCGCCTGGCCGAAGATCGGGCACGGCTTTACCAGGAATCGCTCCTCCCGCTGCTGGAATCGAACTTGCAGCTCGCCCAGACGGCCTACCAGGCCGGCAAGGAGCCGATTCTGACCGTGCTGGTGGCACAACAGGACTTGATTCGCGCACGGCTGGGCTACGCCGCCGCCGTGCGCGACCTGGCGAGCACGGCAGCGAACCTGGAGCGCCAGCTCGCGGGCCGAATTCCAGAATTCTCCCAGCCGCCGACGACGCAGCCGGTGGAGACAGACGCGTTGCCGCCATCCATCGAATAACCTCTTGCGCAAAGAAGGTGTCGCCGTGAGATTCCCCTGTTTGCGTGCCCGAACGGCGTGCTATTTGCTGGTGCCAACCGTCGTCTGCCTGCTGATCGGCTGCGATGCGGCGGCTGTGGACGCTGAGCAAATCAGCGCGCTGGGCGATCAAGCCAGCATGTTCTTGCAGGCGCTGCTGCGCGAACTTCTGGCCGCCTTTCTCTTCTAGCACCGAAGCCGTACCGCCCCCCACCCAGCCCTGGCGCCCGGAGCGATACCGGCAGCGCTGTGCCGGCGCGCGGCTGCGGTGTATCGTCCCCGGTTGGTGCGGCCAATGGGTAGTTGGCGTCTCTTGCAACACGGCTGGGTTACGCTATCTGCTGGCGGGTTCCACGCGCTGGCGCTGCTCGCGGCCGTCGCCGTTCCGCTCTATGCGGTCGCGGACGCCGTCCGCACGCTGGTCGATTCGACGGGTGCCGAAAACCTGCGTGTGTTCGCTGACCTGGTTCGCTGGCGTGTGCTCTTGAGCAACACCGCGGTCGTCTGCGCCGCCGCCGTGCTGACCGCCCTCGTGGTGGGCGGCTCGCTGACTCTGCTGGTAACACGCACGAACCTGCCCGGCCGTCGGCTGCTGACCGGCGCGGCCCTGCTCGCGGCCTGCGTGCCCGTCTATGTCAGCATGGTGGCCCTGTTCGGCTTCCTCCCGGCCTATCGGCTCGCCGGCTCAGCCAGCGCCTGTGGCGTGATCTACGGCCTCGTGTACACACCCCTGGCCGGCCTCCTGCTCGGAGCCGCATTCCGCGCCGCGGACCGAGAATTGGAAGAACAGGCCTTGCTCGATGCGCCGGTCCGGCGTGTGCTGCGGCGCATCACGCTGCCGCGGGCGTCCTGGGCCGTCGTCGCCACCGGCATGGTGGTCTTGCTGCTCGTGGCGACGGACTTCAGCATCACCGACCTGCTCAGCGTGCGCACCTTCGCGGAAGAGGTCTACACGCAATTCGCGCTCGATCGCCGGCACGCCGGGCCGCTGTTGACCGGTGCCCCCGTGCTGGTTGTGTTGGCGGCACTGCTCGTAGCGGTCGCGCGGC
>JAGVEP010000322.1 GCA_020058145.1 Phycisphaerae bacterium
CGTTTCCCGCTCGCTCGCGCTCGGGGCTCGTTTCCCGCTCGCTCGCGCTCGGGGCTCGTTTCCCGCTCGCTCGCGCTCGGGGCTCGTTTCCCGCTCGCTGGCGCTCGCGGCTCGGATAAACGTGCCCCGCCGGAAGTGTCACGGACCCGCAGCGCGGCGCGCGATTCGTTTGCTTACCCGCGACGGCCGCAGTAAGCTGGTTTGGGTAGCGCGCGCCTTTGGCGCGCGCTGTCGAGCCTCCAGCACCGACGGAAACGCTACAATTCATGGATTGTCCAGAAACGCCGCGCGGGTGGCCCGGTGCGACGGCCGCCCGGCCGTGAATCCGTGGACGCAACGGAGCCTCTGACCATGCCTGAGCTGTCCGCGGGACAGGTGCCGCTGCCAGCGCCACCGGGGTCCTACCGCACGGATGCGCTAGGCGTGCTGCTACGGCTCAACTGGTTCATTCGCCTGCGCTGGTTGTTCGTCGCCGTTGCGCTGGGCGTACTGGCGGTGGAACGCTTCGCCTTGCCGCACGCCGTACGCCCCTGGCCGCTGCTCGTGGTGGTGCTGGGCGTCGCCGCCATAAACGTGGCCTGGATTTTCGCGGCCCGTTTGCTGCACCAGCATGTCAGTGCCGCGGACGCGGGGCCGGAAACACAGCGCAGCGGACAGGTGTTCGCCAACGCCCAGGTCTCCGCAGACCTGTTCCTGCTTACCTGCATTCTGCACTACACGGGTGGCGTCGAAAACCCGATGTCGGTGTTCTACCTGTTTCACGTGGCCATCAGCGGCCTGTTGCTGCGGCCACGGTACGCCTTGCTGCAGAGCGGCTGGGCCGTCCTGCTGTACGCCGTGATGGCGGGCGCCGAGCTGCAAGGTTGGCTGGGACACTATGCCCTGCTCCCGCACCTCGGGGCGCTGGGCCTGTTCGAGCACCGCGAATACACCTTTGTGCTGGTCGCGGTGATTATCTGCGCCGTGTTCGGGACGCTCTACTTCACGCTGCGGATCGCGCGGCTGGTGGATGCACACGACGCCGAGCTCATGCAGGCCAACGCGGCCCTCGAACAGTCGCGGCGTGCCATCCAGGACCTCCAGCGGCGGCGGGCCCGCTTCATGCAGACGGCCGCGCATCAACTCAAGAGCCCCCTGGCGATCGTGCAGACTCTGGCCAGCCTGATCCGTGACGGGCTGGTGACCGACCCCGCCGGGATACAAGCGACGTGCGGGAAAATCACCAAACGGGCCGCGGAGGGCATCACGCAGGTCACGGAGCTGCTGACCCTCGCCCGCGTGCAGGACGCAGATCCGGCCCGCGTACGCAGCAGCCAGGTCGACGTCCGCGCCGCCGTGGAGGCACTAGGCCGGAAATATCAGCCGTTGGCGGAACAGAAGCAGATTGAACTGACCTTATGGCTGCCGGCTGCCGGCGACCTGTTCGTCAACGTCGACCCGCAGGACTTCCGCGACTGCATCGGCAACCTGATCGAGAATGCGATCAAGTACACGCCGGGACCGGGGCAGGTACGTCTCGCTGTGACCAGCAAGGCGTCGGAGGGCCGCACCCACTCCATCGCCATTCACGTCAGCGACACCGGGGTCGGTCTGGACCCGGCCTTGCTGCGCTCCGCCGGCAAACTGCTCGCTGACGAGCCGATCTTCGAGGCGTTTCGGCGCGGGCCGAACGTGATCGCGGCGGGCATCCCAGGCACGGGGCTTGGGCTTTCCATCGTCCGCGAAGTGGTCGAGCAGGCGGGCGGGCGCGTTTGGGTCATGTCGCGTCCAGGAGCCGGGTCCGCGTTCACCGTCACGTTTCCGGCCAGCGGCACGGTTGGCGACCAGCCATTGGTGCGGGACACCCGGGCCACGAAAGTCGTCCTGGAAATGCCGCCGGAAGTGCCACCCAAACCGTAAGGTGGCGTTCACACGCCCAGGCTGGAAGGGGACGCGCGTCGTCCTGCCACTGCGAACACCGACACAGTTTTCGGGAGCGATTCCGGACGCCTCGGAATCGAGAACGAAGGAATTGTGAGCCCGGAATTCAGAGAACCGGCCGGGGCGTCCGATGACATCTAACGGCTCCGCCGCTGCACGCCCGGACGCCATTGCTGGAGGTTGCAGATGCCTGCCGAAACCGTTTCCAGGA
This sequence comes from Phycisphaerae bacterium, assembly GCA_020058145.1. Classification (GTDB taxonomy): domain Bacteria; phylum Planctomycetota; class Phycisphaerae; order UBA1845; family Fen-1342; genus JAGVEP01. The sequence goes on from JAGVEP010000322.1 coordinate 2,132, forward strand.
CCACCCGCTACCGCCCCCGCTCAAAAACGGCGCGGGGAATCGTCGCTCCCATGGGTCCTACAGAGGAACAGGTCCGCCAGCGGGCCTACGAGATTTACCGAGCACGCGGTACCGCTCCCGGGAACCCCGCTTGGGATTGGCAGCAGGCCGAACTTGAGCTGTGCGCCCGCATGGCCTTGCTTGGCAAGCCCTAATTGACAACCCATTCGATCGCCGCGCCGGCTTCAGGCTCCCGTCCGGCGCGGCGAGGGGGAATTCTTGTTCCTCCTTCCCCGGGCGGGCGCGTCGCCGCAGGGTCGGCAGGCGCAGCGCGAACACGAGTGCTCCCACGACACAGCCGCCGCCCCCAATCATGAGCGTGTGCGGCGCACCCAGCGTGTGGCTGCAGGACCTCAGGCTACGTGCAATAGCCGGCGGCGTGAACAGGCGCGGCGCACGGCGGGGAAAACAAAACGCTCGGCAACCGCGTCCCAACTCATCTGTTTGGCCAGATCCGCGCCGACGCGCAGCAGGCGGCGCTCCTCTTCTTCATTCGTCGGCAAGCGCTTCAGCAATTGCTCGGCAATCTGCTCGGCGACCCGCGTCTCGATCTCGCGCCGCTCGGCGGCGCCGATGGCCAGCGCGTCCGGCAGCGGGCGCGGCTTGCGCAGGTTCCCAATGTAGTCGGCCAAAATCACGTTGGCCGGCCGTTTGGTGCCCACCACCTGCCGCACAAAGCCCGCGCAGCCGCACGAGGTGCTGACCGCGCACAGGCCGCCGAAGGTCAGGGGTGCCAGCGGCGAGAGGCCGAACGGTTCATACAGACTCAGGCCAAACTCGGCGTCGGAGGCACGGCGGAGGTCGGCAAACTCGGCGCCGGCGGGGACGCGTGTCCCGCAGGACTCGCGATCAAAGCCAAATTGATTGAGATAAACGATTTTGACGTTGCGCGAGCGGGGATTGAACGACTGCACCCACTCGTAATAGCGGGCCTCGGCGCTGGTGAGGTCGATCCCGCCCGCGCGGTGTGCCAGCGGCCAATCCCACTCCTGCTCCATGCGCAGGATGTCGGCGCCGGGTCGCTGCGGTAGCTCGCTGGAAAGCACCAGCAGCACCGCAGTCTGCGCGCGGGTGCGGAGGTGCGGCTCCAACGCCGTCATGACGTCGATGTCGCGCCACAGGGCTTTGCTGTGCGCCATCCGCGTCACGTGCGTGAAAATGAAGTCCGGCCGCCAGCCCAGCAGGTTCTCGCAATACTGCCGGACATGCTCGCGCCCCGTCTGGCGTTCCTCCAGCGTGACGGCGCGCGACGGGATGCCGTTGTACGCGAGCGCGATGTCCGCCCGCTCGAATTCGGGGCTGATGAAGCGTAATTCGTCCACCACACGTGGCCCGACGGCGAGGATGCCGTCGCAGTGCCGGGCACACTCGACCAGCGCGTGCTTGAAATAGTCGTGTTGCGGGCCGAACACCTGCTCCAAGTACAAGTCGTTCGCACGCGCGGCGGCCAGCGCGGGGTAGAACATCACGTCGTGCCCCGGCTGACGCTCGACGATGCGGCGGACCGGGGCCACCTCGTGGGCGTAGAACAGCGTCCGGTAGCGCCGCGGCCGGGCGGTTTGGAGAGCCAGCGCGGTGGCCACCCCCATGTACTCGTGTGCGAACACTACCGCCGGGGCCTCATCCGTGGCCAGCCGCAAGGCCTCGAGCGCCGCGACGGCCGGGGCCGCGAGCTGCACCCACTGCTCGTATTCCCAGATGTGCTCGTAGGCATCCGAACGCAAGCCGTATCGTTCCCAGAGCGTGCGTTTCAGGGCATTCACGCGCGACTGGTTGATGCCGCGCAAGTCGATGAGCAGGGCTTCACAGATGGTCCGGCGGGCCGAGGGACCGTCCTCGAGCGGCCGGCGCCCATAGGCGATGCGGATGTTGAAGTCGTTTTCCACGGGCTGCAGCGCGCGGGCGTGCGGACCGTCGTAGACGTGGTCGAGCGAGGAGTATTCGGTCACGCCGCCGGGACCAAACCGGGCGGGATTTTCCGGGTGCAGCAGCGGGCCGATGAGCACGGTCCGCGCGACGCCGTCGCGGTACGGGCGGCTGTTGATCAGGCCCGCGAGCACCGTGCCGATGCCCCCGCTCTGGTAAACCACTTCGTGCGTGACGTGGATCGCGTTGAACACGGCAAGTCCTGGTGCTGCGCACCGATTCCGCCGGCACGTCCAAGCCGCGCCGGCCGGTGAGCGCGCTGCGTGC
>JAGVEP010000119.1 GCA_020058145.1 Phycisphaerae bacterium
CGTCACTCCGTCGCCCAGGTGTAGTTGCACCCCGTTCCGCGCCAGCTCCAGGTGCAGCCGCGCGGCGACCTCGGCGTCCAGCGGCGGCATGACCTGCGGCAGGATTTCGATCATCGCCACGGCGAGCCCCCGCCGCCGCAAATTCTCGGCCATTTCGAGCCCGATGAACCCGCCGCCGATGACTAGCGCGGACTGCGCGCCGGCGTCGACCGCCTGCTTGATGCGGTCCATGTCCTCGAGGTTGCGGAGCGTGAACACGGCCGGGTGTTCGACGCCCGGAAGCGGCGGCACCAGCGGCGCGGCACCCGGCGACAGCAACAGCACGTCGTAGCTCTCGTTGTAGATCCGGCCGGTGTCCAATTCGCGGGCCTGGACGGTGCGGGTGGCGCGATCGATCCGCGTCACCTCTGTACGGGTGCGAACGTCGAGGTCAAAACGCTGCGTCAACCCCGCCTTGGTCTGCACGAGCAGGGCAGCGCGGTTCGGGATTTCACCGCCAATGTGATACGGCAGCCCGCAGTTGGCGAAGGACACGTCACGACCGCGCTCGAAGATGATGATCGTGGCGTCCTCGTCGAGACGCCGGGCGCGCGCCGCAGCCGTCGCACCGCCGGCCACCCCGCCGACGATCACCAGTTTCTTGCCCATGTGTTATTCAACTCCGAACTCGCCAGGCAGCACTATAGCACGACTGCAGGCCGCGCGGGATGCAGAAAACGGGACACGCAGAAAACGGGACAGGGTCAGAAAACGGGAGGGTCAGAAAACGGGACAGGTTCGGTTTTGACCAGGTTCGGTTTTTTGCTTCGTGAACCGATTTATCGAACCTGTCCCGTTTTTTCCACCCGGGAACTGAGCAATGGCGTCCACGTCCGGCACGCATTACACTTTTGCCCTATGGCCAAACCCGGACAATCGCAACCGCTGATCGAAAAAGCCCTTTCCGAAGGCCACTTGCGCCTCGACACCTCCGGCAAGACGGAGAGGATCGTCTATGTCGCGGTCAACCACTTTGAGAAGTGGTCCGACCCCGAGGAGAAGGTCCGCGCCGAGTTCTACGCCGAGCTCATCTACAAGTACGACTACGCCCCTCAGCGGATCGGCGTCGAGGTCACGGTGCCCGACCGCTCGCCGAGCGACTTTGCCGACCTGGTGGTCTTCCACGATGACGAACGCAAGCGGCCCTTCGCGGTGGTCGAGTGCAAGAAGGACGGCATCAGCGATGCCGAGTTCAACCAGGCTGTAGAACAGGCGTGGGGGAACGGCAACGCCCACAAGTTCCGGGCGGCGTACGTCGGCGTGGTCGCGGGCGGCACGCGGAAGTTTCTCGACGCCGACGACAAGTACGGGGCGCTGGAACGCGACAAGAACGTCGTCGCCGACCTGCCCGCGGGCTACGGCAAGCCGCCGGAGTACAAGTACCGCAAGGGCGTGAGTAAGGACTGGCAGGACATCCGCCCCGTCAGCAAGGGCGAGCTGATCGCCGCGATCAAGAAATGCCACCAAACGCTTTGGGGCGGCGGGCGCCTCTCCCCTCCCGCGGCCTTCGGCGAGTTCTGCAAGATCATCTTCGTCAAGGTCCGCGACGAGAAGCGCCCGCGGAAAAAGGGCGAACCCTACCAGTTTCAGATCAAGACCGACGAGAAAGCCCACGCGCTGGCCGCGCGCATCAAGGCTATGTACGCCGTCGAACAACTCAAAGAGCCCGATGTCTTCGCAGAGGACATGAAGATCGACGCCGGCACGCTCAAGATGGTCGTCTCTCACCTCGAAAGCATCGACTTCAGCCGTACTGACCTCGACACCAAGGGCGTCGCCTTTGAGCAGTTCATGGATGACTTCTTCAAGGGCGACTTCGGCCAGTACTTCACCCCGCGCGAGATCATCCAGTTCGCTGTCGAGATGCTCCGCCCCGATCGCGATGACAAGATCCTCGACCCCGCCTGCGGCTCCGGCGGCTTTCTGCTGTATGCCATGGACTACGTCCGGCGCGAAGCCGACAAGCTCTATCCGAACCACGAGACCGATCCCGATGAGCGCGAATCCCACCGCGACTTCTGGCACACGTTCGCCCAAGACAGATTGTACGGCATCGAGATCAACGATGAGATCAGCCGCGTCGCCAAGATGAACATGATTCTCCACGATGACGGCCATACCAACGTCATCAGCTTCGACGCTTTGGAACGATTCGAAGGGCTACGCAGCCGGAAGAAGCGTCTGCAGCCCGGCGGATTCGACCTGGTTCTGACCAATCCCCCCTTCGGCGCCGTGGTCAAGGAAAGCGAGAAGGGCAAGGCGTACATGGAGGGGTGGGAACTTCTTCGGTACGTCGGCAAACCCGGAACGGGCGGAAGTGATGACGACCCGGAGCGCAGCGACGCCAGGGCGGGCAAGAAGGCGCTGAAATCCCGCACCAGCATCAAGACCGAAATCCTCTTCTGCGAACGCGTCTGGCAGTTCTTGAAGCCCGGCACGGGCCGGGCGGCGATCGTGCTCCCCGACGGCATCCTGACCAACTCATCGCTCCAGGGCGTGCGCGACTGGCTCTTGCAGCGGTTCCAACTGCTGGCCGTGGTCAGCCTGCCGCAAGAGGCGTTCCAGCACGCGGGGGCGGGGGTCAAGGCGAGCGTGGTCTTTGTCAGGAAGCGGGCAGAGGATGAGCAGCCCGATGATGACGAAGCGATCTTCATGGCCGCCCCGGCGAACATCGGCTACGACGCCACGGGCCGCAAGACCGCCCGCGTGAGCGTCAAGAGCGAGAACGGACGCAAGAAGGTCGAGGTCCACGCGACGGACCTGTTTGATGTCGAAGTGACGTTCGAGAAGGCGGCCAAGGCGGGCACGGGCGAGGAGGAATGGCAGGAGAAAACCCGCCGGGTGGTGGCGGGCACGGGCGTGCTGGGCCAGTACCGGGCCTTCGAGAAGAAGCCCGAACCTTTTTTCGTCTAAGCCCCGCCGGAGAGTCGGCAAGCCGGGCCACAACCGGCTTCGCCGTCCGTCGGGGCGACTGCAAAACGAGACTGAACCCAAGCTTCTTCGCGGGCGGCTTTCAAGCCCTGCTTACTTCGCTCAACGCTGTCCCAAGCATTCGCCCGCTCGGCGGGCTGATTGCAAATGGCGGCTTTGGCGTGTTGCCCCCCGGTGACAGCTATCTCCCAGACGGCGGCATTCGCTTTCTACGACCGACCGAAATGCGTGAAGGAAACCAGATCGAATGGGGTGCGTGCCTGCGCGCCCCTGCTGAATTTGGTCGCCATGAACGCGCCCGCGTACTCGTCGGCGACATTATTCTGGCCGTCAAAGGTGCAACCATCGCCGCAGAGAAATCGGTGTGTCTCATTGACGAGCTAAGCGAACCAACCATCGTCAACGGGAGCATCTTCCGCTTCCAACCGAAGCACTCGGAGGTGTCCGGCGAGTTCTTGCTCGAAATCCTCTCCTCCTCAATCGCACGCCGCCAGATGAAGGGCGCAATGATTCTGAACAACGCAGTAGACTACCTGAGCCGGGATGTCATCGACCAGTTACTACTCCCGATTTCCTCGCCAACGGAACAAACCAAACTGGTCCGCGTGATGGCCGCCGCGAGGGCGGCGCGGCGGCGGAAACTGGAGGAGGCCGAATCCCTCCTCGGCGGCCTCGACGCCTTCGTCCTCGAAGCCCTGGGCCTCACCCTGCCCCCGCCCGACGGCCACCGCACTACCTACGCGGTTCGCCTCTCCGATGTGCGCGAAGGAAAGAAGCTCTACCCGGACTACTTCCACCCCGAACGCCTGAACGCGATCCGCGCTGTGGAGCGCAAATACAAGGGCGACCGCTGCGCGACACTTCTATCCGTCGCCGAGTTCCGCCGCGACCACCGCCAAATCCAGCCCGACGATCCCTACCTCGGACTCGCCAACGTCCAGCCGAATACCGGGGTGCGCATCGACAGCACCGAAGACGACGGCGAGGGCACCGTCTTCGACTACGCCGAAAACGATGTCCTTTTCGCCCGTCTCCGCCCATACTTGAACAAGGTCTACCGGGCCGAGAGCGGCGGCGTCTGCTCCCCCGAGTTCCACGTCATGCGCGTCCGCCCCGGCGAAGACGGCAAGCCGCGCGTGATCCCCGACTACCTCGCCGCCGTCCTACGCTCGGGCCTTGTGCTCTCTCAGACCCGCCACATGATGACGGGCAACACCCACCCGCGCCTCGCCAATGACGACGTGGTGAACCTAGTGGTCCCCGTCCCCGACTCCGCCACGCAGAAGAAGATCGCCGCCGAAGTCTCCCGCCGCCGCGGCGCCGCCCGCCGCCTGCGCGACGAGGCTTCCCGCCTCTGGGACGACGCCAAACGCCGCTTCGAGGAGGAACTGTTGGGGCCGGAGCCGCTGCCGGGCCGCCCGAAGCCCTGACCATTCCTCCGCCCCGCCGGGGCGGAATCGACAAACGGACCCGCCTTCCACGGGTTGCGCTCGACGTATCGGCACACGGCGAGGAAATGCCCATCCGTCTGCACGGGGAACGACTTGTACCGCCCCTGATAGATGTGCCCGGTCCCCACGACGTGCCGATGCTCCTGCCAACGCCGCGCGTGCGTGATGCTGAGCCGCTGCATGAACGCCGCCAGATCGCCATCCTCCCGAGGCCGCAGCACGAGGTGCCAGTGATTGGGCATGAGGCAATAGGCCAGGAGGCGCATTCGCCGCAGCGGCAGCGTCTCGCACAGGACCCGCTCGAATGCGTCGTAGTCCTGGTCGGTGTCGAATAGCCGCATTCGGCCCACGCCCCGGTTGAGAACGTGGAACACCATGCCTCCCGGTGCCCGTCGCGCCGTTCGCGGCATGAGCACAACTTACCCGTGCCGCCCGCGCGCCGTCAAGAATCGAACCTGTCCCGTTTTTCACGGTGCACGACCAGCCGAAAGTCAAACCTACCTCTCGACCTCGGCCAGCAACCGCTGAATCCATGACGGGGTGTCCTCGGCGAATTCGGCTAGATACCGGCGACGCGTCAAATAGTACAGCGCCAACCCGCCTTGCGCAAGCGCGCTCACCACGATGACCAGCGTGTAGAAACCGTAGGCGATGACGGGCGCCCAGGCGCTGAGCTGTTGCTCGATATTCACTCCGGCACCCTGCAACGGAGCCAACTCGGCACGCAGCTCTGGCGAAATGAGCCCGAAATCACCCCCACTGTGTGCGGCCGTGACCATCTGGTACACGCAGTACGCCGAAATCAGCAGCACGAAGGCGAGTTGATTTGTCGCCAGCAGCACGGCGGCGCCCGGCTCGCCCCGCCGCACCCCTCCGGCTCCGATGTACTCGACCGCCCCAATGACCGCGATTCCCGCCACCATGACCCAGCCTATCCAGCTCGGCCAGATCAAGCTGACAACCGCCCCCAACCCACTAATCAGCAGAATTGTCAGCGCCGACCCCCGCGCCGTGCGCGCCGCCCGCTGAATCGGCCGGCGGGTACCAATGGCGGCTCGCAAGGCCCGGTAATGCTCTTCGCGGAGCGGCCCCAAGCCGTCGTCGGTGCCTGCGGGACGCGCGGTCACCAGGATCGGATTGCGGTCGGAAGTTTGAGACACCAGTAGGCTCATTCTCCTTTCATCGGTCGAATCATAGGCCTTCTGCGTGCGGTCGTCGCACGCCGGCGGCGACCGGGCCGTTCCGCACACCAAATCAAGCAGAACAGCCGGCGCCCGCGTTGGCGGGTCGCCGGCTGTTCTTTGTAGCCTACCGGCGTCCCAGGTCGGCGGCCGTTACCGCCGGCCCGGAACGCACGCTAA
>JAGVEP010000231.1 GCA_020058145.1 Phycisphaerae bacterium
AGTGGCGGCGGCGCGCCCTTGCGCTTGGCTGCCGGCGGCGGGGCGGCCTCCTTCTCCTTCTGCGTCTCGCGTGCGACGAGCGGCGCCGCCGCCCCCACGGGCGCAATCGTGTACGCGGACTGGTCCATCGTACCGTACCCCGGCGTCAACTCCGCCAGCGTCCACTGGCCCGGGTCCTTCAGCTTGGTTTCGATCGTCCGAAGCACGGCTGTTCCCGTCCCCCGGCGAATCAGGCCCTGATACCGGCTGTTGAACAGCTTCAACTTCGCCGGTTGCCACTTGTCTGCCAGGTTGTCGAACTTCGCCGCCGCAGCGCCCTTGGCCTCGTCCTCGTCCGCGTTCAGAAGCTCGTCGAGTGTTTTGACCCACGCCTCCGCCGTTTCCGCCCCCTGCGCGCTGCCGAGGTTGGCCAAGCGCGTGTGCACATCGGTGAGCACCTCGCGGATTGTCTGCACGTCCCCCGCCAGCTTCAGAGCGTCATCCTTGTTTTCGAGGTCGCGCGTCAACGCCAGAATGTGCCCAAAGCTCTCGGGCACCTCGTGGACGACATTGTCGAACTGGTCGTAGTATCCGTCGAACCAACCTTTGTCCGCCAACCCGGCCGCCTTCAGCCCGTCCGCAAGCACGTGGTCCAGCCCCCGGAGGTCACTTCCATCCCCATCCACCAGCGCTACAATCGCCTTCGCGACCGCGTCACGCCCCGGATCCGCCGCACTGCAGGTGTCGAGCTGCTTGCGCAGATCGTCCCGGATGCCGCGCCAGATCAGGCGCTGTTGCTTCAACGCCTCTTTCAGCGGCGGAATTCGCACCCAGCCGCCCGTCTTCGTGGCCAGCTTCCAGACGCAGGCGTCCATCGCAGCCACAATCTTGGCGTAGTTTTCGTTGAACGTTTTGCGGAACTCATCCAACTGCTCCGGCGTCTCGATGGGCTGCTCCGCCGCCGCCAGAATCGCCTCGTACCCCTCCTGAATCTCCGCGCAGCGGTTCCGTATCCGGGCCCACTCCCGCACCACCGAGTCCGGATGTTTCTCGTCCAACGTCGCGTACAACTCCAAATACCCGTGCAGCCGCTTGACCGCCTCCTGGATCGTCCGCGCAGCATCGAACCGCGGGGCCGCCAAGAGCCCGGCCGGGTTCTCCCAGTCGCCACCGCCGCGAATCGTCGTGAAATACACCTCCGCCGCCTTAAGCAAGTCCGTCCGCTTCCAACCCAGCTCCACCTCCGTCGTCGGCACTACGCCGACCAGCTTCTCAAAACTCGCGTAATCCACGTGCCCCGGCGGCGACTTCTCCGCCGCACACGTGTACCACGCGACGTATTCCCGCGCGGCGTCGCGATACGCCTCATAAGGCACGGCCGACGACCGGTCAGAGACCGGTGCCACACTCGACCGGTCAGAGACCGGTGCCACAGAAACCACCTTGGCGGTCCGCAACGTGTCGTCCGTCTGCGCAAGCGCCGGGCCCAGCACCCCCTGCGCAAACAGCCGCACTTGCACGCGCGTCAGGTCGCGGATCGGGGCGTCCGCGCCGATTCCCAGGGACAGCACGAGCGGCCAGTTGCTCTTGCGCAAGTCGTCCACGTCCTTTCCCAGCTTGGCCAGCAGTCCCAAGGCCTCGCCACGCTTCCCGACCAGACGCGGGGCGCTGTTGGCGTCGTCCGTCGGCTCGGTGATCAAGTTCCCGAACTGCTTGAACGCGGTAATCAGGAGGGCGACCATCAGCACGGCCAGCGCCGCCGTGCCGATCGTGAGCACGCGCGCGAGCTTGCGGTTGCGGACAACCTCTTGTTCGTTGCGGAACACGAGCCCCTGCTCGGGGAAGACCTTGCGGAACAACAGGTCCCTCACGAAGTGCGGCCGGGGCCGCGGGTACAGGCTCTCCAGCGGCGGAAATTGGCCCGCCGCGTCGGCACCCAGCCGCTCGGTCAGGTGCCGCAGGATCAGCCCACCCTGCTGCGTCGCGCTGGTGAAGTACACGCCGCGGAAGATCAGGTTCTTCACCGCCCGCGGGTTCTTGATGGCGGGGAACAGCGTGCGGACGTAGATTTGCAGCGGCTCTTTGAACTGGCGGAACTCCTCGGGGAAGCTGTACGCGAGGCCGAGCTCAAACTCGTCCACCTCATCGTTGAGCCGCCGCAGACGCAGCTCGTTCAGCCGGCTATACACGTTGTCAAAGTCGTGGCCGAAGACCTCGGGGTCGCGCAGCTCGTTGAAGTCGCCGGGGCGCGACCAGCCGACAATCTGGTTCTTGATCGTGATGTCACGCTCGGCCCGGTCGAAGAACTGCATGAAGCCGACGATCTTGTCGCACTTGGTCACGACCAGGTAGCTGGCAAAGGTCACGCCCAGCTTGGTCTGGAGGTCGCGCAGCCGTTCGAGCATCGTGTGCGCGTCGGCCTCGTGCTTTTCCGCGGGGTCCTGCAGCAAATGCTCGGCCGAGACGCAGCACAGCACCCCGTTGATCGGGTAGCCCTTGCGGCCCACGCCGACGGTCTTGAGGAAGGAGTCCCACTCGCGGTGGTCGGCGTCCTCCTGCGGGTTGCACAGCCGGCCCGCCATGTCGACGAAGATGGCATCTTCGGTGAACCACCAGTTGTAATTCAGCGTGCCGAGCTGGTAGCCCTCGGGTTTGCCGGTGGAAAACGTGAGTCCGCCTTCGTTGATGAGCTTGGTCTTGCCGCAGCCGGAATCGCCGATCACCACGTACCAGGGCAGGTCGTAGACGCTGATCCCGAGCTTGCGCATGTCCTTGATCGCGCCGAAGAACTTCTCGTTGTTGGACTTGATGGCGGCGCGGAGGTCCATCGAGACCGGGCCGGCCTCGCCGCGGGCCGCCAGTTCGGCTTCCATTTTCTTGGCCCGCTTCCGGGCCGAGCGGTTGAACACCTTGGGGATGAGATACGAAACGAGGGCGACGAGGGCGACGATCGCGACCCCACCGAGGATAATCGCGATCGTCGGCACGTGCAGGTATACGGACAGGGAGTAAATGATGCCGATCGGAGTGCCGAAGCCGGCCATCGCGACCAACATCTGCATCTGTGGCGGCAGGGCCCTGTACCAGGTGAGCAGGTTTTTCATTTCAGACCTCGGGGTACACTCACGGGCACGCGGCGGAGCTACGTAAGGTGCGTCCCGGCTAGTTCACAATTCGTAACTCGAAACTCGCTCAGTGCGTTTCAGCCGGTTTGGCCTTGCTGTCGGTCGCGGTCGCCTTGTCGCCCGCGGGCGCCGCGGGCGGCTCCCAGGGGTTGGTGGCCTGCCGATGGATTTCGTCGACGGCGTTATGCCACGCCCAACGGAACGTTGCCAGCGACCCGCCGACGACCACCGCCAGGACGATCAGTACCAGCGTCAGGCTCAGGCCGAGCTTGTAATCAACCTTGATTTCCTGGTTGTGCCGGTAGGCGTCGGGGAACATCTCCTTGCCGCGGGTCGTCGCGTATGCCGGCAGCCGCGAGAACAGCCGCCGCGTGTAGTCGGCCAGCTCTTGCGGGCGGTCGTGATACTGCCCCTTGAACCCGAGCCGCAGACAGATGAAATACAGGTTCAGCAGCTCGGCGAGTTCCTGGCTGTCGCGCCGCTGGCGGCGCTCGGCGACCTCGAACTCCCGCTGAATTTCGTCGCAATCCACGAAGAACTTCTCCCCGCCCAGCGCCTCGACGTGATCGAGGATGCCCGGGTCGGTCTCGAAGCGGTTGTCGAACCAGTACTCGCGGCCCTCCCATTCGTTGTTCAGCATGCGGTAGTCGACCAGGTAGACCATCATCGCCTTGAGCCGGTCGTTCCACAGCCGCTCGGTGGTCGGCTCGCGCCGCGCCAAGTCCTCGGCGTCGCGCAGCGCCGCCAGGAGCTGGTAACGCACGTTGTCCGGCGGCGGAAGGGCGCCGTATTTGGCCTGCCGTCCCAGATTCAACAGGCAATCAAAGACCGGCCAGCAAAGTTCGGTCAGCCGCAACTGGGGTTGCTCGTCGCGCTCGCTCATCGTACGGGTCCTTTCAAGACTACGTACAGCGTGGGCCGGAATTGCTCCATCGTGGCCATTTGTCCCTCGCGCAGGCTCATGCGAATACCGCGCTCCTGCTCGCACTCCTGCCAATAGTCGGTGCGATCGGTGCCGATCGTCTTGTCGACGCGGAAATAGTGCAAATCCTGCCGCCGCGGCAGCGTTCCGGCCGGGACCGATTTGATTTGCAGCTTCAATCCGCTGACCGCCGTCCCGGCGATCCGCGGGCCGCGCTTCGGCGAAGCGAGTTTGAGATCGAACGTGTTGCGGATGTGCTTGTAGAGCTCGTCGGCGTCCTTGTCTGCGCATTGCAGGCCGACAAACATCTCGAGGTTTTCGTCGATCCAGGCGCGGTCGAGCTCGACCTCCAGGCCCTCGCGGCCGCGCTCGTCCTTCTTGCGCGCAAAGCCGCGGTCGACGTACTGCAGCGGCCGCAGAGCGTCGAGCAGTACCAGCAACCGCCGGCGAACGCGATCGAGGCTCTCGGCCGGCCGATCGTGGTCGTAGTCGGGGATCACCCCCGGCACGAGATCGTCGTGGAAGATCGACAGGTGCCCGACGAGCCGGCACAGCGCCACAAACATGTCGTAGGGGTGCAGCAGGGGGCATTGCAGCAGGGCACGCCACTCGGCCCGGGCGGCGTTGAGGGCGTGCAGCTTGAGCAGATGCTCCGTATTCGCCGCCACGCCGTCGGTGAACAGCATCCGGTGCTCCCGCGCCTCGCGGGCGAGCACTTCGTCCTTGGCTTCCACCTGGTCGGCGAGCGAACGCACCAGCGTGCTCAGACCGGCGTCCGCTTGAATTGCCAGCAGGGGCCCCGCGCCGAGTTCGTCGAGTTGCGGGACCGCACCCGGGCGGTCGGTACGTTTGACGCGCCCCAGCCGCACGATCTCGAATCCCGTCATGTCCTCGCCAGCCGCGAAGAGCTTGCCGCGCATGCGGCGGATGTAGAGCGTCTGGGGGTTTTCGCCCGTGTTCTCGTCGCGGCGGGTAAGCGGGTGTGGTTCATAGCGCGGGGCGCCCGTCACCTGCTCAGGGTTTTCGAGCGGGACCGCATTCGCCCGGACGTCCTGCATCTGCGGGATGCCCAGGCAAATGTCCGCGGTGCCCTTGCCCGCGGCGAGCGCCGCTTCGAAGTTGAGCGGCGGGACTTCGGTGTTTTCCGGAATGCGGACCCACGTCCCGTCCTTGAGGCGCAGCTCGCAGCGGTCAACACGCAGGGTGCAGTTCTCGAGCGGCTCTTTGGCGATTTCGAGCTCGACAAAGCCCCAGGCGAACCGGGCGGCGACATTCAGACTGCTCCGCAGCAGCGTCTCCAAGTGCCGCTGGGCGGCCTGCAGGTGGTGCGGCCGAAGGAACATCCCCTCGTACCAGTGGATTTCCGTCCAAAACGTCATGCGCTGGCTGCTCCGGGGTTATGAGGGGCGACCGTTTGCAGGGCCGACGCGACGCGCTGAAGGCACCGGTGTGGTGCCTGGCGCGCAGCTAATTCGACTCCGATCCGTGCAACTTCCGCGGCGTCAAGTTCTTGATGTACTGCGCTTCGTCGAGCGACTTAACGTCGGCATGCCAGCCGATTCGCACCTCGAGCTTGGCCTCGTATGCGCCCGGCGGATTGAACTTCGCCGGCGTGATCGGCAAGACGCCGCCGTCTTTGCCGATGAACTTCGGAAAGACGTAAATGACCGTTTGGGAGTCGTGCACGTGGCCCCAATTGAATGCGATGCCTGACTTGGTGATCGGCTTGTCGCCGTCGCTTGCCGCGCCGCGCAGGGCGGTGTCGAGCTTCCGGCCGTAGTACTTATCCGCGTTGGTCAGCAGGAAAACCTGGTCCTTCGGAATGTCAAACTGGCCACTCCCCGCGGTGGTCCCCGTCTCGGGACGATGGGTGTACCAGTCCTTGCACGTGATGTTGGAGTCCGGCTTGAGCCGATCGTTCTCGGACTTTTTCAGGTCCTGCGGGTAAACGACGACAATGCTCAATTCCAGGGGGTCGCCGGTTCGCTTGTCGGGTGGCCGATTCGCATGGGGGGCGGTGTTGATGTACTTGTCCTGCTGGATGGTCAGCGAGCGGGCGCAGCCCGAGAGCATTAGTACCAGGAGCGCACCGCCCACAAGGGAAAAAGCTGAGCGGGTGTGGTCCGAAAGTGTGCTAGCCGCCCCGCGCGGCGATCCGCCTGTCCGAGCCCCACGCGCCAGCGTGGGGTCCTCCGCGGAGCGCGCTGCGCGGACCCCAGGCTCGCGCCTGAGGCTCGGACGGCAAGTTTTCCGCCATAGTTTTGGGCTACGCCCAACTGGTCGCACCGCGGCCAAACCCGTCTGCAGCCGTGTCACCTGGTACATGGCGTCAACCTCCTTGTGCGTGAGTGTAGGCTTCGGCGAGCTTCTGACTGCGAAGCTCGCGCACTTTTTCCTGAAATAGATGATGTCCGTCGTCGCGCAGGTAGTCTCTGATCTTGCGATTGGGATCGGTGGCCAGCCCAGCGCTGCCCCGCAACTGTGTCTCCAGTTCGTTCGCGATGCACTCGATCGCAGTGTCGCCACCGATAATAGCCGCGAGCGTCCAGCGTTGGAGCCCCAGTAGCCGCATCTTGAGCACTCCCGCGGGCTTGCCATGCTCAACGTCTATAACCTCTCGCACCACGTCCTGCAGCGCGGGACTCCGTGCGTACACATCCCACGGTCGGGCGAGAGCCTGATTGTGCTTGATGAAACTGCCTAAAAAGGGGCGTAGTCCCTGATCGAAATCGCTCACGAAACGAGCCATCTCGAGAAACGCGTCGATCAGTCTCTCCGCAGCTTGGGGGGTTGGCTTCACTCCGCCCTGGACCAAGACCGGCTTCCCGCGGGCCAGTCGCTCCCATAGGCCGACCAAAACCGCTCCCGATGCCTCGATAGCCACCGGCCGCGCCGCAGAAACAGACGATTTCAGCTCCTCAATCTCCTTGTCTTTGTCCGCGCGCACGCGGTCAAGTTCGTCGCGAAACTCCTCAATCTGGATACCCAACATCCGCTTTTCGTCTTCCAGCGCTTCGATTCGCGACGTGTCGCCGGCCTTGTGCTCCGCGCGCTGGGCCTTGACGCTGAGCGCTTCGATCTGGTTGGCGGTCTCGTGCAACTGACGATTCTTGGCGATAAGCTGCTCTTCGAGTTCCGCCACCTCCTTCTGCACGGACTGCAGCCGAGCGCGCTGGTCGTTGACGATCCGTTCCAGTTCCCCGCTCCGCTGCTGCTCGGCTTCGACCTGCTTGGCACGCCGCGCAAGATCGGCTTCAGCGGCGGCCAGCCCGTCTTCCAGCAACGCCTTGTCCTCCGCCAGGCGGTGGAGTTTCTTGCCGAGCGCCTCGGTTTCCGGCCCGGGTGTGGGCAGCCCGCCCGCCTCCTGGCGAGTCGCCAAATCGATGAGCAGGGTGCCAAGTAAGCGGATGCGCTCGGGCTCCGACAGTTTCAGCAGGGCCGCGCCGAGCGGTTCGAGCAGCGCAGCCGCGTTGGCCGGTGGTGTCCCATCCCATCGCTGTCCGGTCACTTCAGGCATCGCCGTGCCCCGCGCTTTTCGAATTCCCAAGTATTGAAGAGTACATGAGCCGGAGACAAATGCACACGGCCCAACGGCCCGCGCCAGACCCGTTACCGGCGGGCGGCTTGCGCGAACTGGGCCCGACCAAGGGCGTACCGTGCCGTCCGATATCCGACACGGGAATATAGTGCGCGTTGAGCGATTGGGCAACTGGCCGAATTCTCACAGGCGGGACCGCCACCGGACGGGCGCTCCGCCAGCGCGGCGCGCGGCAGCGGCAAAACAGCAACCCTGCGGCTACACTTGGATGCGGTTCCGCCGCCTGCGGACGGCGATCATACAGAGGAGAGCCCGGCATGCCCGCGCAGCTAACCTGGAAAGACATCGAAGAGATCGCCATCCGGCTCCATGAAGAACATCCCGCCATCGATCCGTTATCGGTGCGGTTCACTGACCTGCACCACTGGGTGTGTGCGCTGCCGGATTTCGGCGACGACCCGAAAACCAGCAACGAGAAGAAACTCGAAGCCATCCAGATGGCGTGGCTCGAAGAGCACCAATCGAGCGACGCATAGTCCGGCTGGCCGCCGCGCCGGGCTAGCCGCAGCCGGCGGGCAGCGGGAAACAGTGGCATGAGTCGGGGACTTTGACGGAGGCTGCGGGTCCCGCTAGCATGGCAGCGCCTATGGGAGCGTCCGGACACCTGGTGGGTCCCGCGGCCTTCAAAGCCGTTGCGGCGTCAGACCCCTGGCGCCAGGTGGGTTCGATTCCCATCCGCTCCCGTAGTCTTCATGGCGGCTTCGGGCCGCAATTAGCTTGGAACCGGCGCGATTCTTGAAACAACAGAGCAAAAAAAGTGCTACCCCCCCCTGGCCCCTCGCTAAAAGGGAGGGGGGTTATGAAATTTAGTACTCCGCCGGCAGCTCGTTTAGCTGCGCCAGCGTGAACACCGGGCCGTCCTTGCAGACGTAGACCTTGCCGACGTTGCAGCGGCCGCACTTGCCGACGCCGCACTTCATGCGGTTTTCGAGCGTGGTGTAGATTTGCTGCGGGCCGAAGCCGAGCTTGGCAAGCACCGGCATCGTCAGCTTGATCATGATCGGCGGGCCGCAGACGATCGCGATGGTGTCCTTGTTTGACGGAGCCACTTGCTCCAAGATCGTCGGCACAAAGCCCACTTTCCCCCTCCACTCCGGCGTTTGCCCGCCGGGATCGACCGTGACCGAGAGCTTGACGTCGCCGCGCGTGCCCCAGTCGGCGAGTTCGTGCTTGTACACCAAGTCGGCGACCGTGCGGGCGCCGTAGATGATGCTCACATCCTTGTACTTGTCGCGCAAATCGAGGCAATTCCAGATTACGCAACGCATGGGCGGCAGCGCGATGCCGCCGGCGATAAACAGCAGGTTCCTCCCGTGCCACTGCTCGATCGGAAAGACATCGCCATAGGGTCCGCGGAAGCCGACGATGTCGCCCTCATCGCGGTCGGCGAGCGCGGCGGTGACGCGGCCGGCTTGGCGGAAAGTACACTCGATGTAGCCCTTCCGCGTCGGCGGCGAGGCGATGCAGAACGTGGATTCGCCTTCGCCATAGACCGAGTATTCGCCGAACTGGCCGGCTTTGAAGGTGAACTGCGCGGCCGCAGCCGGGTCGGCGAATTCGAGGCGGAAGGTCCGCACGCCGGGGGCTTCCTCGGTCACCTTGGCGACCCGCATGCGGTAGGGGGTGTACAGATTGTGGCCATTCCCGTTGGTGCTCATGCGTGCGCCTCCGCGCTCCGCGCACCCGTCGCTTGCGCTCCGGGCTCTGACAGCGACTGGATGTGCTCGCCGAGGTTCATGTCCGCGGGGCACGACCGCGAGCAGCGGCCGCAGCCGACGCAGCCGAGGACGCCCAGCCGCTCGGGCTGATAGGAGAACTTGTGCATCACGCGCTGCCGCCAGCGCTCGAACTGCTTGGAGCGTGGGTTGTGCCCGGACGCGTGCAGCGTGAAGAGCGAGAAGCCGCAGGCATCCCAGCACCGCATGCGCACGCCGCCGTCGCGCTGCCGCTCGTCCTGGATGTCGAAACAGGAACAGGTCGGGCACACGTAGGCACAGCAGCCGCAGCCGATGCAGCGCAGCGACTGCTCGACCCAGATGTCATTCTTCGTGAACAAAGCGGGCAAGCGGGAGGACACGTCGGCCGCGTTGAAGCGGGGGACGACACTCGCCAGCACGGCCCGCTTCGCACTCGCTGGCGCTTCGTGTTCTGAGGCGGTCCGCTGCGCACTCGCTGGCGCTTCGTGTTCTGAGGCGGCCCGCTTCGCACTCGCTGGCGCTTCGTGTTCTGAGGCGGTCCGCTTCGCACTCGCTGGCGCTTCGTGTTCTGAGGCGGCCCGCTTCGCACTCGCTGGCGCTTCGTGTTCTGAGGCGGCCCGCTTCGCACTCGCTGGCGCTTCGTGTTCTGAGGCGCCGTTGGCGGGCTTGAAGAGCTCCGCAGCGAGCTTGACAATCGCCTGGCCCTTGTCGGTGATGATCTCCGCTAGAAAGCGCGTGGCGTCGAGCGGCGTGAGCAAAATATCGCTGCCGCGCGTGTCGCCCGGCCCGCCGCCGACGGAGGTACAGAAGCAGTACGCATCGCCTTGGGTACAGCTCAGACCGATGACGGTCAAGTTCGCCAATTTCGGCTCGAAATAGGCGTCGGCGCTGTCCCAGGTGAAGACCGCTTTCAGCGTCGCGAAACTGGCCGCGTCGCAGGGGTGCACGCCGAAGAGGACGGTCGGCGGGGCCTGCGGCGCGAGTTCCTCGACCTGCACGTCCTTGCCGCTGAGGCCATACCGCAGCATTTCCTCGTGCCGGGGAAAGACGGCGGTCTTGGCGGAGCCGACGGTCTGCACGTAATCGAGCGCGACGGCGCCCGGCGACTTCACTTCACAGAAGCGGTGCCGTTCGCCGTCCCGTTGTGGGGCCACGACGCGCCGGCCTTCAGCGATCAACCTTAGGAAGAGCTCGCCGAGCGAGGCTTTTTGGATGATACGCGTTTCGGTCATCGTTTCACCGAATGAACTCTTCCTTGTCGTCGGGCTTAAACGTGGAGAGGGCATATTCCCTGCGCGTGCTGTAGCCGGGCTCGGCGCCGAATTGCGCCTGCGCCTCCTGCGCCAGCACGCGATTCAACAGGTCGATGCGGATGCCCTCGGGGCAGGCGTCGGCGCAGGAGCCGCAGTCGATGCAGCGGCCCGCCAGGTGCATCGCCCGCACGACGTTCCATTCCAGATTGCCCAGCGGCGAGGAGGCGACCGGCAGCCACTGGGGCTGATTCACGTCGGTGATGCAGCGCGTGCAATAGCACAGCGGGCACGCCGCCCGGCACGCGTAACATTTGATGCAGCGTTCCAACTCGGCGTGCCAGAAGGCCCAGCGCTGCTCCAACGGCATCCCGGTCAGCCGCGCGATCTCCTGCTCTTCTGCCGTCGTCAGACCACGCGGTAATTTCGCCAAGTACTCCTCAAGCGCGGCAAAGTTCGCGAGTTCGGTGATCTCGCCGGCGTCGCCGACGGCGAGCGCGAGCACAGCTTCGTCCACCAGCCGGTTCTCGACCGCGTATTGCAGGATCGTTCGCAGCGTCGCGGGGCGCGCGACGACGGCGGCTTTGCCGAGCGCCTGGACCTCGGGTTTGAGCAGGTACGTGGCGAGGTTCTGGCGGCAGCGGGCATCGTAGATGAGCTGCTGCGCTTGTTCTGGGAACCGGGCAAACAGCGGGCGCGCCCGCTCGGCGTCGGAGCCGGCGGTGTAGCCGATCACGACCTTGACCGCGGCGGCTTCGAGCAGGGCGCGGGCTTTCTTCTGTAGGCTCTCCATCACGCCACCTCCGCGGATTGTGTCCGCGCGGCTACGTTCGGCTCCGCAGGAGCCTCGCCCTCCCGGTGAACGGTGAACAATCCCACCTTCTCCACGAAACGCTTCGGAAAGTCGTCATAGGGGCCGAGCTTGCGGAGGTCGGCCGCGGCGGTGTTCACAATCTCCGCCCATTTCGCACCTTCGGCCGCCGAGACCCACGCGAAGGTGACGCGCCGCAGGTCGACTCCCATGAAGTCCAGCAGGCGCCGGAACAGCATCCACCGCCTGCGGGCGTGGAAGTTGCCGGAAGTGTAGTGGCAATCGCCGGGGTGGCAGCCGGAGACGATGATGCCATCCGCGCCCTGGCCGAACGCTTGCAGCAGCAGCATGAAGTCGATGCGTCCGGTACACGGCAGGCGGATCATCCGCACGTTGTGGGCGTACTTGATCCGGCTGGTACCGGTCAGGTCCGCACCGGCGTAGGTACACCAGTTGCAGACGAATGCAACAATTCTGGGCTCAAAGTCAGGCACGACCACGTCCTCATAGAATACTAACCACAGAGGCACAGAGGCACAGAGAAAGACCTCTTGGTTTTCCTCTCTGTGCCTCTGTGTCTCTGTGGTTTCTTCTCATAATGCCACGAGCTCCGCGAATATCTGTTCATTCGAGAAGCCCTGCAAGTCGATCGATTTCGACCGGCACAGGGCGACACAGGTCCCGCAGCCTTGGCAGACGCCTTGATTCACCCTGGCGACCGTCTTAATCAGCTTGCCGTCACGCGTCTTGATGTCCTCATGTTCGATCGCCTGGTAGGCACAGGCCGATTCGCACAAAAAGCAGCCGACGCACGTCGAAAATTCGGGCGGCGCGCAGCGGTTGACCACCGCCACGACCGGCTCGCGTGACAACTCGTCCCTGGAGAAAAGACCGAGGACCTTGGCCGCCGCAGCGGACGCCTGGGCCACCGTTTCCGGGATGTCCTTGGGCGCCTGGCACGCGCCGGCGACGAAGATGCCCGCCGTGTTCATTTCGACCGGCCGCAGCTTGGGATGCGCCTCGGCCAGGAAATGGTACTGGTCGTAGCTGACTTTCATCTTCTGGGCCAGCGACTCGGCGTCGGGCTGCGCGACCATCGCGGTCGCGAGGACGACCATGTCCGCCTCAATCTCCACGGGTCGGGAGTTGAGCAGCGTGTCGACGCCCTTGACGACGAGCTGGCCGTCGCGCGGGTAGATGCGCGACACACGGCCACGGACATAGTGGACCTCGTCTTCCTCGATGGCCCGCCGTACGAACTCCTCGTACATTTTTCCGCCGGCGCGGATGTCCATGTAGAAAACGTAGGCCTTGCCTGCGTGTACCTTGTGCTTGTACAGCATGGCGTGTTTGGCGGTGTACATGCAGCAGATTTTGGAGCAGTACGCGATGCCCTTGGCCGGGTCGCGCGAGCCGGCGCAGGCGACGAAGACGATGGTGTCGGGCACCTTGCCGTCCGAGGGGCGTTTGATTACGCCCTGCGTGGGCCCCGATGCGGACGCCAGCCGCTCAAACTGGAGCCCCGTGATGATGTCCTTCTGCTCGCCGTAGCCGTATTCGGGGAAGAAGTCGGTGCCTTTGACCTCGTAGCCGGTGGCGGCGACGACGGCACCGACGTTGATCTCGATGAACTCGTCCTGCTGATCGAAGCGGATCGCCTTGGTCGGACAGGCCCGTTCGCACAGCTTGCAGCGGCCAGTCTGGAAGAACGTGCAGTGGTCGCGGTCGATCACCGGCTTGTTTGGCACAGCCTGCGGGAACGGCACGTAAATCGCCGTCCGCAGCCCCAGCCCGGCGTTGAACTCGCTCGGGATCTTCTTCAGCGCGCACTTTTGGATGCACGCGCCGCAGCCGGTGCAGGTTTTCTCGTCGATGCAGCGGGCCTTCTTGCGGATGACCGCGCGGAAGTTGCCGATGAACCCGTCCAGCCGCTCCAATTCCGCGTACGTGTGCAACGTGATATTCGGATGCTGGGCGACCTCGACCATGCGCGGCGTAAGAATGCACTGCGAACAGTCGAGCGTCGGGAAAGTCTCGGAAAGCTGGGCCATGTGCCCGCCGATCGAGGGTTCACGCTCGACGAGCACGACTTTCTGGCCGGCGTTGGCGATGTCGAGGGCCGCCTGAATCCCCGCGATTCCGCCGCCGATCACGAGGGCCGTTTTCGTGACCGGCACGTTGATCGGGAAAAGGGGGCGGTTCCGCTTCACTTTCTCGACCAGGATGCGGACGAGGTCGATCGCCTTGCTCGTGGTGTGGCCGTTCTTCTCGTGGACCCACGAACAATGCTCGCGGAGGTTGGCCATCTCGCAGAGGAACGGGTTGAGGCCCGCCTCGGCACACGCCCGGCGGAACGTCGGTTCGTGCATGCGCGGCGAGCAGGCGGCGACGACCACGCCAGTCAGTCGCTTTTCCTTGATGGCTTCCTTGATCTGGTTCTGCCCGGGGTCAGAGCACATGTATTTGTAGTCGACGCTGTGTACCACGCCGGGAATCTGGGCGGCCGCCTGGGTGACCGCGGCGCAATCGACCGTGCCCGCGATGTTCTCTCCGCAGTGACAGATGAAAACGCCGATCCGCGGCATGGTTAGGCTTCCTTCTCTTGGGCGGGCGAGCCTCCAGGGGAGGGCGAGGCTCCTGCCGAGCCGAGGGCGGCGGGGACGTCGGCCGCCACGGGCGTGGGGCACCGGCTATTAGCCGGTGCCACACTATTAGCCGGTGCCACACTCCCAAGCCGCACCGGCACATGATGCCGATGCAGGCCGAGTTGACGCTCGCCGAGACCCAGCGCGAGGCCGATCACCTGGCTGATATAGAGCACGGGTAGCGCGTATTTCTGCTGCCGCGTCCGTTCGATCGAGTCACGCCGCAGGTCGAGGTTCGTGTGGCACATCGGGCAGGCCACGACGATAGCCTGCGCGCCGCGTGCCGCCGCGTCGTGCACGATTCGGCCGGAAAGCTCGGCGACGGTGTCCAAACGCGAGACCGAGAATCCGGCGCCGCAACATTCGACCTTGAAGGCCCAGTTGATGGGCTCCGCGCCGACGACCTTCACGATGTCGTCCATCTCGCGCGGGTCTTCGGGCCGCGCGCAGGTCGTGATCTTCTCGGGCCGCGTCAGATAGCAGCCGTAGTAGCAGGCGACCTTCTGTCCAAAGGGTGTGCGGACCTTGTCCTTCAATCCGTTCGACGCGCAGCGCCCAAACACGTCGAGCACGCTGAGCACCTTCGTCCGTCCGGTGAACGGCAGCTCGATGATCTTCGTGATTTCGCTGCGCAGGGCGTCGTTTTCGAGCAGTTCGTGCCGCGTGATCGCCAGGCGGCTATAGCACGCGGAGCAGGGGACGAGCAACTCGTCCAGACCGCTCTTCTCAGCCAGCGCGAGGCTGCGGGCGGGCAGCGCCAGGGCCAGCTTGTGGTTCAGGCTGTGCGCAGCGCTCGCCCCGCAGCAGTTCCAGTCCGGCACTTCGGTCAGCTCGACGCCGAGCAGGGGGGCGATGGCGTGCAGCGACTCGTTGTACTCGCGCGACGAACCCTCCAGCGAGCAGCCGGGGAAAAAACCGATCTTCATGTGTGGTTCCCCTGCCCCTCAGAGCCGCGACCGTGAGGGAGCGGTGCGTCCGGCGCACGATCCGTCCGGTCGAATATCCTCGCGACGTCCGCCTGTCCGGGGATCGCGTGGGGCAACGGCTTCAGCTTCCCGCGGAAGAAGAGCTTCGGAGCCAGCAGCACATCCTGGAAGAAATGTCCGGTCTTCAGCTTGTAAGATGAAATCAGCCCCACCTCGTGCAGCCGTCCGCCGCGCTT
Organism: Phycisphaerae bacterium; assembly: GCA_020058145.1. GTDB lineage: Bacteria > Planctomycetota > Phycisphaerae > UBA1845 > Fen-1342 > JAGVEP01. The sequence continues at coordinate 15,190 of JAGVEP010000231.1, forward strand.
GATCGTGGCCAGAAACGCCTCGTGGAACGCCAAGATGTCCTTCGCCTTGGGATGGACCACGCCGCGGGCCAGCGACTGTTGCCGCAGGTACTCCATGATCCGCGGCAAATCGACCTCCTGTGGGCAGCGGGCGGCACAGGTCTCGCACGTCAGGCACAGCCAGATGGAGAGCGCCCGCAGCGCCTCCTCTTCCAACTCCGGCAGCCCGAGTTGCAGCAGCCGCACGATCTGGTTCGGCGCGTAGTCCATCTCGGCGGCGAGCGGACACCCGGCCGTACACTTTCCGCATTGGTAGCAATTAAATACCGATTCCCCGGTGGCCTCGCGCAACCGACCCGGCAGTGTATCCGAGTGGCCGGAGGCATGGGCCGTAGCCGACATCCGGTAGCTCCTGGCATGTTCGACGGGCGGACCGTGACGATCGCGCACCCGTCCGATCCGTGGCCCTTGGCCTCGGAACAAGAGGCATGGGCACGTCGCGTACCAGAGCCCACGGCGCGCGCCGCTGCGCCAAGTCATGATGGAAAAGGGTACTTAGGGATGATTACATTCGGTAAATCCTGCGCAGGCCGTGCGGGAAACCCCGCACGCATTGCGCAAAGGTTCTCACGGATATCACGGCAGATAGAGCGTGTGCTCGACCGCGCAAATTCGGCCCGGATAGCGCGAAAAAAAAACCGGAAGCGCGAAGCAGGTCAGTGCGCCCGCGTGGGCGGACACGGCCTGTTTTCTCGCTTCCGGTTTCGCGGTTCGTGCTGACCGGCTGGCAGCGGTCGGTCTACTTACTGTCGTCCAGCGCCGCAAATTCGGGCGACTGTCGCTTGGACTGCCAGACTGCCCAGATGATCAGCACGAGCGACAGCACCACCGCGCCGATCCAGACGCTGTCGATCGGCTTGAATTGGAAGGTGGCCGGCAGGTCGAAGCCGAACTTCTTGGCGCCCTCGGTCACGGCCGTGACGACACTCTGGTCATACGCGACCATCAGCGGCACGCCGAGCACGGCCACCATGTTCATGACCTTCAGCAGCGGGTTGATGGCCGGGCCGGCGGTGTCCTTGAGCGGGTCACCGACCGTGTCACCCGTAACGCTGGCCTTGTGCTTCTCACTGCCCTTGCCGGTGTTCCTTTCTAGGTCGCGCGGCTCGTCCTCGACCATCTTCTTCGCGTTGTCCCAGGCGCCGCCGGCGTTGCACATGAACGAGGCCAGGAGCTGCCCCACGACGATCGCGCCGCCCAGGAACCCGGCCAGACCGATCGGCCCAAGCCAGAACCCGATGAGAATGGGCGTGAAGACGCCGAGCAGGGCGGGTCCGATCAGTTCGTGCTGCGCAGCGGCGGTGCAGATGGCGACGACGCGGCCGTAGTCCGGCTTCTTGGTGCCTTCCCAGATCGCCTTGTCGCGGAATTGCACGCGGACCTCGTTGACGATCAGGTACGCCGCGCGCCCGACCGCCCGAATCAACATGCCCGAGAACAACATGGGAATCGACCCCCCGATGAGCATCCCGATCAGCAGCCGCGGGTTCGAGACCGTCAGCAGGCCGGCCACGTGATCGAACAACCCGGACGGGAGCGGCTTTTCCTCGCTCTGTCCGCCCGAGCCGATGACCGTGATGAACGACGCGAAGAGCGAGACGGCGGCGATGACCGCCGAGCCGATCGCAACTCCCTTGGTCACCGCCTTGGTGGTGTTTCCGACCGCGTCGAGGTCCGCCAGGATCTGCCGCGACTCCTTGTACTTCGCCTCGCCCATCTCTTTCTTGTCGAAGCCCATCTCGGCGATGCCGTTGGCGTTGTCCGCGACCGGGCCGAACACGTCCATCGAGATCGTGTTGCCGGTCAGAGTCAACATGCCGATGCCGCACATCGCGACGCCGAAAGCGATGAAGATTGCGTTGGTGCCCTGGTACATCCACACGGAGGAGAAGATCGCCACGCAGAGGATGATCGCGGTCCAGACGGCCGACTCGTAGCCGACCGCGAAGCCTTCGATGATCGTGGTGCCGTGACCGGTCGAGCAGTTCCGCTTGATGCCGCGGACGGGGCTGTATTCCGTGCCGGTGAAGTACTCGGTGCAGCGGTTCAGGGCGATACACAGCAGGATGCCGATGAAGCAGGTCCAGGCGGGCCGCATATCGAGCCCGGTGAATCCGAAGTTGCACCAGTACGGCAGGTTCTTGATGTTTTCCCAGACTTCAGGACGTAGCGTGCCGGCCGCCAGCATGCTCTCGTCGAATTTCAGGTAGAACACGCCGAGCACGATGAACCCGACGACCGAGATCAGCGAGCCGAGCAGAAAGCCCTTGTTGATGGACTTCATGGCTTGGGCCACGTCGCCCTTGTCGCCGGCCCGCACGCTGTAGGTCGAGATGATCGAGCCGATCACGCCGATCGCACGGACGAGGATCGGGAAGATCACGCCCTTGTGCCCGAACGAGGCCCAGCCCAGGATCATCGCCGCGACGATGGTCACCTCGTAGGACTCAAAAATGTCAGCCGCCATACCGGCGCAGTCGCCGACGTTGTCGCCGACGTTATCGGCGATCGTGGCGGCGTTACGCGGATCGTCCTCGGGGATGTCCTTTTCGACTTTGCCGACCAGGTCGGCGCCGACGTCGGCCGCCTTGGTGTAAATCCCGCCGCCGACACGCATGAACAGGGCCAGCAGCGTGCCGCCGAAGCCGAAACCGAGCAGGGCCTCGTAGGCCCGCTCGCCGTAGGTCATGAAGATGATCGTTCCGCCGAGCAGGCCGAGGCCGTCGGTGAGCATGCCGGTGATGGTGCCCGTGCGGTAGCCGAGCATGAGGGCTTTGCCGAAGCCGACCGGGGCGGCGGCGGCGACGCGGATGTTACCCGCGGTCGCGAGCCGCATGCCGACGAAGCCGACGGTGGCTGAGAAGATCGCGCCCATCGCGAAGGCCCACGCGCGGCCGAAGGCGAACGGGCTGTTCCACGCCGGGGTGCCGCCGTGGCCGTCCTGCATCGCCTTCGTCACGTAGAGCAGCGCGATGAGGAACACGATGAGCACGGCGACGGTCTTGAGTTGTTTCTTGAGGTAGGCGTCGGCCCCTTCGCGGATGGCGGCGGCGATTTCCTGCATGCGCTTCGTGCCCGTGTCGGCCCGGTAGACGTATCGGACCAGGCTCAGCGCATACAGCAAGGCGCCGATGGCAATGGCAAACACCACCCACAGCAAGACGCGCTCGTAGTCGTCGTAGTGTGGGCTGGTCATGAAGGAGAAGTACTGGAAGTGCCCTTCGCTGGCCGTTTCCGCGGCGGCCGGCGGGCTGGCCTGGGCCAGCAGTCCCTGCGGGGTGCCCGCGAGGTTGGCGTGGACGAAAAGTCCTCCGAATCCGCCCATGATGATAAGCAGACCCCAGGTCGGGATCTTCCGCCGGCGTGTTTTCGATTTCACGATCAACTCCTATCTCTCGGCCAGTGTGTGAGTTAAGTACTTCTCCGTTTGCCGCCCGCGATGGCGCGACGCGGCAATATAGCGAGGTGTCCGCGCGTCGGCAACGGGTGGGCTCGCCCTCCCGAGGCCGCAGGCCAATCGGAACACAAAGCGCCAGCGAGTGAGTTCTGAACACGAAGCGCCAGCGAGCGAGTTCTGAACACGAAGCGCCAGCGAGTGAGTTCTGAACACGAAGCGCCAGCGAGTGAGTTCTGAACACGAAGCGCCAGCGAGTGAGTTCTGAACACGA
>JAGVEP010000452.1 GCA_020058145.1 Phycisphaerae bacterium
GGGCCGCTACGGCCGACACGGAGATCGGCCGCTACATTCCGCCGGCCAGCCACGCCCGCAGCAGCGTCACCGTCGCCGTCTTGTCCGGAATGGCATAGCCCGGCCCCAGGTCGGGATCGTGATGGATCGCAATCCGCAGATTCGGCGGCCCGACGCAGCCGGGACAGCCATGCTCACACGGACACCCAGCAACCAGTTCGTGCGCCATCCTCAGCAGCTCGGCAGCCCGTTCGTACCCGTGCCGCGCGTACCCGACGCCGCCTTCGTAACGGTCATATACCATGATCGTGCTGATGCCGAGCTGCGACGAATTGACTATGCCGCCGACATCGTACCGATCGCACATCGCCAGCGGCGGCAGTGCGACCGTCAAGAGGTTGCGAACGCCGCTGAGAGCTTCGTACACCTTGTGCCCGGCGGCGCGCGTGGTTTCGAGCGCGTCCGGTGGCGGCTGGAGCCACAGTCCAGTGGTATTGACTTGCTGAGCCGGCAACGTGAGCGCCGTCTGACCGATTAGTTCTTGTGTATACAACTTGAATTTGCGAAAGGCTACCGTTTGCCAGCGGACCGTCACGTCGCCGAACATCCGTCGCCCGCCGAGGCATTCGCTCTCTAGCCGTACCTCACCGAGCCGGCACTCGTCAGCGAGCACGGGCTGTGTGTAGTAATCCGCGTCAAACCGCTCGACGCGTGCGAGTCGTGCGGGCTGATCGAGTTCGCGGACGAGATAGCTTTCGCCCTGATGAATGTAAACCGCTTCGGGATACACCAGTTCGGGCGCGGAGATTCCGTCCACCTGCCCAATCACCTCGTTGCGACCCGCGCTGATGTCCACGATTGCGAACGTCGCCTTGCTGATCGTCCGCAGATTCGTCTGCGCAGCGGGAAACTCCGTCTGGTCCCAGTGGTACTTGCCGCCGGTCTGCCGCAGCGTCTTTCTTTCCGCCAGCAACTCGACCACGTTTTCCGCGACGGCGCCGAAGCCGGCCAATTCCTCCGCCGTCAGCGGCAACTCGAACGCGGCACAGCCGAGCTGTGCGGCGAGGATGTGCGGGTTGTCGGGGTCGATGATCGCTTGTTCCAGCGGCCGGCTGAACACGAAGTCCGGGTTCCGCATGAGATACTGGTCCACCGGGTCGTCGTAGGCCACGAAGATCGCGAGCGATTCGTCCTGCCGGCGGCCCGCCCGCCCGGCCTGCTGCCACAGGCTGCAGAGCGTGCCGGGAAAACCGACGATGATCGCCGCGTCGAGGGCGCCCACGTCGATGCCGAGTTCCAGCGCATTCGTGGCACAGACGCCGAGCAACTGGCCACTGAAGAGCTGCTGCTCGATCTCGCGGCGTTCCAGCGGCAAGTATCCGCCGCGATAGGGCCGCACACGTTTGGCCAGGTCCGGGCGGCGACGTTGGAGCGCGTCGACCACGTACCGGCAGATCAACTCCGTCACGACGCGGGCCTTGGTGAACGTGATCGTCCCGGCCCCGTCCTCGATCAGCCGCTGCATCAGCTCCTTGGCCTCGACATTGCCGCTCCGCCGGGCCACGCGCGCCGGCTCGTCCAGCAGCGGCGGGTTCCACAGCACGAACCACTTTCGTCCGCGCGGCGCGCCGTCGCGGTCGATCAGCAGCATGTCGCGGCCGGTCAGCCGCTCGGCCAGGTCACGGGGGTTGCCAAGTGTCGCCGAGCAACAAATGAACTGCGGCGACGAGCCGTAGTGCCGGCAGATGCGCTGCAGCCGGCGCAGGACGCCGGCCACGTGGCTCCCGAATATGCCGCGGTACGTGTGAATCTCGTCCAGCACGACGTACCGCAGCCGGGCAAGAAACCCGGCCCACTTGGCGTGATACGGCAAAATGCCCTGGTGCAGCATGTCGGGGTTCGAGAGCAGGATATTCGCGCTGCGGCGGATGCCGGGGCGCTGGTGAGTGGGCGTGTCCCCGTCGTAGCAGGCGGGCCGGAGCGTGTCGGCGAGGTCGGCAAGGTCGATAATCCGCTGTAGACCGCCGAGTTGATCATACGCAAGTGCCTTAGCAGGAAAGAGATACAGCGCGGTCCGGTCGTGATCGGTCAGCAGCCCTGCAAAAACCGGCAAGTTGTAGCAGAAGCTCTTTCCGGAAGCGGTCCCGGTCGAAATGACCACATTCCGGCCGGCGAGGATCTCGTCGTACGCGCTGGCCTGGTGGCTGTAGAGCTGTTCGATGTTCGCCGCCTGGAGCAAGCGCTGGAGCGTCTCCGGCAGCGGCGTCCGGGGCTGGGCGTAGTCTGCCGACCGGGGCTCGATGCACCGCACAGCGGCGATTTGCCCGCGGTACTGGCGCTGCGCCTTCAAACGTGCGACGAATTCCGTGGCGCGCATGCCTCGCAGTCCAATAATCCGGAGCTCACAAGCCAGGTGCATTCGCAGTGTACAAACAAAGCCCTAACTTTCAATAGGACTTGACTAGGGCCCATCATTTTGCGGATACTGCACTAAGTAGCCCAGGGCGTCGTGTCGTCCACACTTCGGACCGCTGGCGCGTTCGAGGGTCGCTGCGAAATCCTCGCAACGCTGCCTGTTCGCAGGGCTACGATCTCAGAGCGTAGGGAGCACGCGACCCGTGCTGATGGCGGGTTTCTGGCTGCCAAGGAGCGTGCTGATGAGTCGGAGAATACTCGCTCGACGTGGCTTTACACTGATCGAGCTGCTCGTGGTCGTGGCGATCATCGCCCTGCTGATCTCGATCCTGCTCCCCACGCTGCGGGATGCACGCGAGCAGGCGAAAATCGGCAAGTGCCTCGCCAACTACCGGCAGCTCATGACCTGCTCGGTCCAGTATTTCCTCGATTACGATGACGGCTTCCCGTTTCTCGCGAAGCTCGGCACTGGGTGGATGGGGGTCTGCATGTGGGAGTACGGCGGAAAGACCCCGCGCGACTTCTGGAAGCCCCTTTACGGGGGCGTGTTCTGGTGGGAGGTCACGCAGAGGCCCCTCAATCCGTATCTTCTCGGCGGGAAAGTTGAAGCGGACCTATTCGTTGAGCCCGGCAATCCGAGCTCGCGTAGCCGCACCGAAATCGAGGTCTTGCACTGTCCTGGCGACCGCGTCTCTCATCAGTCATCCTGGGAAGAGGGCGTGAACGCGCTCCCTAAAGGGCTGAGCTGCTACGACGACACTGGTACGTCGTATCAGTACAACATCCACGCGCTCAGCCCACGGGCTTCCGGTCACTGGGGCGGCGAGTCCGGACGCGAACTCGGCGTGCCCTTCGGCAACGGCAACGATGAGGACCTGTGGTACAACATGGGCGAGGGCTGGGCGATTGCCGGCAAGGTGCAGACGAAGAAAACACTCTTCAAGCAGGCCAGCACCTACGTGATGTTCATGGAAGATCCGATGGACTGGGGGCTGTCGTTCGGTATCCCGGTGCTCGGGTCGCACGGCAAGGTCAATAAGCACGGCGTCGCCTTTCTCGACGGCCACGCCGAGAGCAAAAACTGCGACACCCGCAGTTACTGCGGCGTGGGCTGGGAGTCGATTGTGATGGACTGGATCTATGGCTGGAACGCGGCCGAGCCCCCGCGGCCATTCTGGTACCGGGACCAATACGTCAACTGCAATCCGCCCGAATAGGCGTCGGAATGCCTGGACGTGTTCCTGCTATTAACGGACCAAAATGACCCCATTTGGCGAAAACCAGGGGCCGCACTTTTTGCTCGGCCCCCCTTGACAATTACCGACGGTTTTGCGGACACTGGTAGCGCTGGGCTCTGGCGACGTGCGGTACGTGCCCGGGTCCGGCCAAGCGTGCAGGAGTCTCGCCGGTAACTCCTGGCGCCGGAGCCAGTTAGGGCTGCGACCCCGACGTGGCGGCCTGCGGCTGACCCGTGATTCCGGCCCTACGTAGGAGTGAACGAATGTTTCGCAAAAGCTTGGCTCGGCGCGGTTTTACGTTGATCGAGCTGCTCGTGGTCGTGGCGATCATCGCCCTGTTGATCTCGATTCTGCTTCCCTCGCTGCGTGATGCGCGCGAGCAGGCCAAGATGGCCAAGTGCCTGGCCAACTACCGGGGACTCATGACCAGCACGATGCAGTACTTCCTCGACTTCAACGATAATTTCCCGTTTATGAATGACCCCGTCCGCGGTGGCATCTGCACTTGGTCCTATGGCGGCAAAACGACGCGCGCATATTGGTATGGCGGCGTGTTCTGGTGGGAAGTGCAGGATAAGCCGATGAACCCGTATCTTCTGGGTGGCAAGGTTGAGAGGGACATCCTGCTGACCCCTGGCGACGAGAGCTCGCGACAACGCACCGAGGTCGAGGCCGCCCACTGCCCCGGCGACCGCTTATCGCACCAATCGCTCGATTGGCAAAGCCCGAACGCTGCCCAGCCTGTCAAGGGGCTGAGTTGCTATGATGACACCGGGACATCCTACCAGTACAACCTGCACTCGTTGAGCCCTGGGTCGTCTGGACCCGCCGCGTCGGGCGAAAGCGGGGTCACTCTAGTGGCGCCTTGGCCGGGCAGCCTGTGGGACCTTGACCCTGCACAGCCGGCCATGGGCTGGGCGGTGGCCGGACAAGCCATGGTGAAGAGAGTGGTCGCCAAGCAAGCCAGCACGTACGTGATGTTCCTGGAAGACCCGATGGACTGGGGCCTCGCGTTTCGCACGAACGAAATCGGCTCCCACGGCAAGATCAACAAGCACGGCGTGGGCTTCCTCGACGGTCACGCCGAAAGCAAGATCTGCGACACGCGCAAGCTGTGCGGCGTCGGTTGGGAATCGATCGTGAACGAGTGGATTTGGCCGACGTCGGGTCCGAACCAAGGCATCCAGCCGAGGCCGTGGTCATACAGCACCGATTATTTTAACTGCGATCCGCCCCCGCCCCTGTAGACCAGCGAGCCGGGCTTCGCTATCCTGATTCCCGGCCCCCGCCCGATCGACCCGCGGTCGACAGGGAGTGCGAGACGATGTGCCGCCGCGGCGCGAGGGGCCCGCGGCGCACTTTTTGCACAAGGAGCTAGGATGTCACCGGCCGTCAAGAACGCGATTCTGGTTGCCGTCGTCGCAGTGCTGCTGGTGGGGGCCGTCTTCATCTACAAGAAACAGAGCAGCGGCACCACGTACCCGGATGATCCGAATCTGGCGACGCCCTGGATGTGCGACGAAACGGGCGAGCACTTCAAGCTAACGCCTGCGAAGTACCAGGACTGGTTCAACAGCCCGGACAAGGTGAAACACGACCCGAATCTGCCGGCGCGTCTGGTTGTGTTCCAGAACCCCAACACCGGCCGCTTCACGGTCGTGCGGGCGGAAATCGATCCGTTGACCAGGGAGTGGTTCATTCCGACGAACTCGAAGGGCGAGGCGGTACCCATTCCGGAGAAGATTCAGAAGGCGAAAGAAGAGGCACGGAAAGCCAGGAAATAGCCGGCGGGGCCCGCTGCCCCCGTTCTCCTTGCGATCAACCAACGGCCCCCCGCAGCCTGATGAGGCTGCGCGGGGCCGTTGTTTTGCTTTGCCACCTCGAATTGGTCCGGAAGACTGCGGGCCCACGTCCACCGCGCGTCGGTGTAGCAGCGATCCCAAGGACTTCTCTCCCCCGTGGGGTGAAGGCAGGGTGAGCGGCAGCAGGCCGAGCGGCAAGACTCTCCCCCGACCCGTTCCTGGGATGGAGGGGGGGGAGGTAGCTTCGCATGCGCCTGAGTTGCTAAGATGATCATGGCCGGCATGTTCGCTGGAAAATGTGAATGACCGATCTTCCGCCGCTAGCGATCCCCCCTCGCCGCCAGGCAGCCGCTGATCCGGCGGCGCTGCCCACGGAGTTGGGGAGTGATCTACGCGACCTGCGGCGACAGGGATCGATCCTGATCCTGCTGAGCTTGGGTATCCTGGGGGTTTTGATCGGCATTCATTTCCTGTTCGCCGCGTTCGTGCGGACGTCCGTGTCGTTGGCCATCGGCCTCTTCGCGGGCCGGTTCGTGATGCAGACGCTTGAGCTAGCCTGGCTGCGGGGGCGCTTCGCTCAACCCTCCGAGGCCGCGATTCGCCGGTACGCGCAACTCGCGGTCTGGCTGTCACGGGGCGCCCCCTGACATAGCTCAACGTCGCACTGGCCAGCCGTGCGTCGCTGGGGTCAGGCGTGCCGCACAGCCACTATGTGGTGCTCATGGTGCTGCCGACCATCGCGGCAGCTTTTCGCGCCACATGGGCCGGGCTGGCTAACGACCCGCTGTAATTACTATCCGCACTGCTCTGCCCGATGTCCGCTCCCACCAGCGCCCCGCTCGCTACATCCACCGCGAATTGCACGTTGTACGCCGGCCGAATCCCGCCAGCCCCCATCTTCGTCTTCCGCGCCTCGGGGTCGGTGCTCGATACCCGCACCGGCTTGGCCCGGTCCTTCTTGTTAGTGCGCGGGTTCTGCCGCGCCGCTTCCAACTCCGGCAGCAACGCGATGGCCTGCTCCAACCGCTCCTGCTGCTCCCGAGCCGCACACGTCTGGGCCGCCCGCCGCCGGGCCGACTCGCCCGGTTCTTCCTCCGGCTGACGCTTTAATTCCTGCACATACGCATGCGCCTGTGCCCGCAGCTTTTCCAGCGTCTCACGCCGGTGATAGCTCGACGCGCCCGCTGCCGCCCGAATCCGCTTCCCGTCCTGGGTGCTCCGTTCCACCTGCACCACGTCACGCGCCACCAGCACCGCCAGAACATCCGTCAACAACTGGTCCAACGCCGACTCGTGCCGCACCCGAAAGTCGTTCAGCGTGTGGTAATTCACCGACACCCCGCCACACAGCCAGCGATACCCATCCTGCTCCCGGCACAGCCGATCCAGCTTCCGGCCGTTGCCGAGCCCATCCACCGCCGCACAAAGCCACAACGCTGTCAGGATCTGCGGAGCGATCGCCGGCCGGCCCGGATCGCTCCCACGCGCTCGCAGTGCCGCGTAGAACGCCGACAAATCCAGAGTCGCGACCAGCCGCCAGATCAGCCGCGCCGGATGATCCGCCGGCAACCGTTGGTCCAAACAGCAAACCTCCAGCGTCTGCTGGCCGCGGTCCGGCCGGTGAACCCGCGGCGGCTCAGGCGGAATCGTCTGCGTCACCGGGCTGCCCTGGAAATCCCCATCCGCGTGCATCCCTGGAAAAAGTGTGGTTTCCATGCCGCAGCTTACCATGCCGGTTAGGTGGTGGATTCTTTCTCAAGCTCGACCTCCGTGTCGGCCGGCAGAGCCGCGCGCGCCTGCGCGCTCTTCGCATACCCGCGGAGCGCGTTCGAGCGTCGGTCGGGCGCGCTGCGTGTGCGGGTGACCCCCGGCTGGCGCCCTTGTCATTACCCACAATTCGCGTGACCCCGGCGAGGCCGAGAATGCCGCGTAGCGGCCCCAGCCCGAGGGGCGGGCGGTAGCGACCGTGGGGAAAAGCCGCCTGCTTCAGCCTGAAAGGCTGGTCTGAAGTAGATGGGGATGA
>JAGVEP010000520.1 GCA_020058145.1 Phycisphaerae bacterium
CGCTCGGCACGATTGCCGACACCCTGCGCACCCACCTGCAAACCGGCCAACTCCCGCCCCTACCCGCCGCAAGCACTGCAGACGGCTGAACTCTTACGATCTCTGGAACATAATCAATGATCCGAATGCTGCGCTTGTTGATTTTAAGTCTGTATACGATGCACTAGTTGCGGCGGGTATTGGCCAGGGGGACGCTGACGGGGATGGAGTGAGTGATCTGGATGAGCTTTTTGTAGCGCACGGGTTTTTCGTTGATACGCAGGCGTGGAACCAGCCCGGCTATCGCGTATGGGATCCACCCCCCCCCCCCACTGAGGAGGTGGGACGTGCTGCCGACGCCGCGCGGCCGACTCGTCGCAATCAGCCGGAGCGACCGGGAGCGTACCTGCTCGTCAAGGTCGTTGCCGCGGATGGCGCGCCCATTCCCGCGGGGTGGGTTACGATTCAGACCGACTATGCTCCGCCATGGACCGAGTATAATCGTCTATACCAGCGCCCATTCGAAACGACTGGGGAGCAATTGGTGTATCTCCACCCCGGCCCAGAACACTTGAATCCGATAGTAACCGTTCAAGTCATGGATGTGGAGGGCGGATTGTCGGATATGATACGGTTTTCCATGGACGACTATCGTCGCATGCTGAACGGGGCTCTCCGGCCCTACAGGATCGCGCATCAGTTCCAAGCCGGGCTCGGCACCGTCACGCAGGTGCGCGACGTCTTCGTCGATACAATCGGCGCTGATCCAATTTGGCTCGCCGCCTACATCGAGTTGGCTCCGGGTGAAGACGCGGCGGACATCGACTTAGATCAAGTCCATCTGGGTTACATTGCGGGCAACAAGCTGAATGTGCCGATTCCGGCAGCCAACGATCCAAACCTGCCTTGGGTGCAGAATCGGCAGACCGCGGACACCGATGGCGACGCCGTCGCAGAGCTACTCGTCAAGTTCCCCCTGGCCGCTGTGCTCGCGGCGCTGGGTGCCCCTCCCTGTGATCCCGTCTCGGTCACCACTTGCTGGATCGGGGTGACCGGAGATAACCACGAGGGGACGGCTTTCGCGGATCCCCTTGACTCGGATGGAGACGGCACGCCCGACGCCTGTGAGCCAGGGCAGATTCTAACGTGGCGCAGCCTGCGCATGCAGGGTTCGGGCGAATACGCGCTCACCCTCGACGCGACGGATGGCCACGCGGTCTCTGAGGCCCGCCGGGCGGGCACGAATGTCGCCGATTCGGGGATTCTGAGGGTCTTGGTCGACTTCGATCAGCCGGTCCAGCCAAGCGACGGCGTGCTCGACCCGACGGACGTGAGTGTCCGTGACCACAACGGCGCGACGTTCCTGCCGGACGGCATCGCGCTGACCAACGGGGTCTCGCGGCTCGTGATCACGTTCAATGTCGGGAACCTGCCGAACCTGCGGCGGTACACCTTCGACCTGGCCGGCAAGTTCCAGAACGCCGCGGGTGTGTCGCTGGGTGGCGATACGACGTGTGACATCCGGGCGCTCGTTGCCGACGTGGACAGCTCCGGTGTCGTTAACAACACGGACGTGCAGGCGGTCAAGGTTCGCATCGGTCAGCCGCTGAGCGATGCGACGGCAAAGTACGACCTGAACGTCAGCGGCACGATTACAACCACGGACCAGGCGCTAGCCAAAAGCCGAGTCGGAAACTCGGCTCCATGACGTATCGATGAAACGAGTGGCCTGGCGGTACCAGCGGGACTGTGACTCCCTCCGCCCGCCTGGCAGGAAAGGAAGCGATTATGAAAATGACGCGGATGTTACCAGGCATTGTGCTGTTGCTGATGGCCCCGTTGGGCGCGGGACCCGCGTGGGCCGGTTTCGCCGTGTCATTGAGCGACAAGAACTATGACGGCGACGGCCTGCTGCATTCGACGACGGTCACGTCCGGCTCGTTCTTCGACGTGTTCGTGGAACTGGAGGATTTTCCAATCGGAGGTCTCACCGCCGGGCAGCTCGAAATCGCGGCCAGCCATTTCGGTGCTCTCACCCTTACGAACGTGGCGTTTGACAACGTGGGGTGGAGCAATGACTCCGCCGACACAACGCTTCCCCCGATCCCGTTGCCACTGAACAGTACGACGGGAACCATCGGTACGGTGGCTGTAGGCGGGCTCACCTGGGATCCCGACTTTGTCGAGTTGACGTTCCGGGTTGAACCCGGCTGGTCCGGTGCACTGACCCTGAGCATCCTCAACGGTAGCCCGATCTTCGGCGACCAGAATTACAACGAGGTCTATCCGGCGATCGGGTACGGGTACCAGGTCATTCTCGGCCCGGTCATCCCGGCTCCGCCGGCGGTAGTGCTCGGGTCGATCGGCCTGGGCGCGGTCGGCTGGGTGAGGCGGCGTCTCGCGTAGGATGGTCGCCATCGACATGTGAGGGGGATGCCATGAAGGTGGCGCAGCGCGCTGCTGGCCACGTTATCGGACGCCAGCTGTCGCAGTTTCGACGGGCGGCGGCTCAACCCACAAGAGCCGATGCCGACCGCGCTGCCGGAGCGATAACGACCCCGGGCCGTCAACGGACATAGTGCGCGGCTGCGCGTTCTGACCGGGCGAGGTTCCTCGGCCACGAGCCGTGTGTGGTGCAGGACATCACGGCCCGCAAAGGACTCGCACCTCCTGCACGCAACGCATGCCTGGCAAACAAAAAGGGCACGGCGTGAAACGCGCCGTGCCCTTCTTCGTCGCCCAACCGGGGCGGGGTAGCCGGTCTGAGTCTGGCGACGCGACCGGCTCACAGATGTTACGCACAGGAATATCGTATCAGCGAGAAACTCGACAACGTGCCGCGGGGCTGGGCAGGACCGACGCACACCGCCGCAGGTGGCGCGCGCTGGTCAGTCTCCGCCGACCTTCACGGCCTGTTCAGAGGGTCACGTTCTCGAGCGTTTTGCAAGAACCACCGTTGCATGGGCGGAGTACCGGCGCGGCGCACTTCAGCGACCCGTGATAAGTGAGCCCAGTAGCTGTACCGCCGCATCGCGCAGTTGCGTTCCAGCGCTGTAGCCATAGTCGGCCAGGTACGTGGCCCACGCCGATCTCAGAACCTGCGCTCCGGGCTCAACGGTTGTGCTTTGGATCACAACATCGGTTACGGGCACGTCGGTGAAATCGCCCTGCGTTCCGGTAGGCACGGCTGCAATCTGGTCGACGACGTCCAGGCCCTCGACCACCGATCCGAAAACCGTGTACCCGGGGGAGGTGAGGGTGGCGTCGAGCGCGGCGTTGTCGGCCAGGTTGACGAAGAACTGCCCGGTGGCCGAATTGGGGTCATTGGTGCGGGCCATGGCGACCGTACCGCGCAGGTTTTTCAACCCATTGTTGGCTTCGCCGACGATGGGAGCACGCGTCGCCTTTTCCTGCATTCCGGGCAAGAAGCCGCCGCCCTGCACGACGAACCCGGGGATCACGCGATGAAAGATGGTGCCGCCGTAGAAACCGTCCTGCGCATACTGCAGGAAGTTCTGTACGGTGCTCGGAGCTTTTGCCTGGTTCACCTGGATCACGAATTCGCCCATCGTGGTGGCCACATGCACACGCGGGTCGCCCTCCACGTAGGGTGCGCCGGCCGGACAACCGCCACAAACCAGCGCCCCGCAGAGCACCAAGAAGATAAGCTTGGCTTTCATGAACAAGTTCTCCTCGTACAAACCGCGTCGGTCGGCATCAGAGCCTGGCAGACGCGTTAGGACAGATGACGGTCGGTTCTATTGACCTGTTGCAGGTTGCTGGACCGGCGGAATGAACGCGTTCGGAAGGGTAGATCCGAGCGTCGCGCGGATACTATTCCTGAGGGAGTCATTCGAGCCGCTGTCCTGTAGTACGCGCTGGGCGTTGTATTGTGCCAACGGATCGTAGTGCAAACTGACGTTAAACGGTCCGGGCATCATGTTGCGGAAAAACCAGTCCTGGACGTACGTGTCCACGGTGTGCGGAATGTGCAGAATGTCCCCAGGCCGTAACGCGATGTCGGCTTCCCGTCCCGCGAACATCTCGCTGAGGTTCAGCTTCACGTGCACATCCGCGCCACTGGAATCGGTGCGGATGAGCGTGGCGTCCCGCACGGTGAGCAAATCACGCAGCCCGCCGGCGGCCATCACGGCGCGCAGAACCGACAGTGTGCTGCGCGGCGGAATCATGATGGGCCCCGGGCGATTCACGAGTCCATCCACGTACACCGCACTGGTCTCCGCCGCTTCGACGACCAGCACGTCACCGG
The DNA here is from genome assembly GCA_020058145.1 of Phycisphaerae bacterium. GTDB lineage: Bacteria > Planctomycetota > Phycisphaerae > UBA1845 > Fen-1342 > JAGVEP01. The sequence continues at coordinate 4,250 of JAGVEP010000520.1, forward strand.
ATTCCAGCGGCGGCGCCTGCAATACGGAGCGTAAGCCGTTCATGTCGTTAAGGTCGTAGACGACCTCTTGGCGCTGGGGATTGATCGGCCGGTAACGAACACGCCCCGTGGTCCCGCGACTGAACCCCTGGGCTTGGGCCGCTTCGCCGAGCCCGCCGGCCGCCGCGAGCGCGTACAAGATGTTACGCTCGTTCTGGCGCAGCTTCACCAGGCCGGGGTTGGCGGCGGCACCAAACACGAGCACGGTGGTCGTTCCGGCGTCGCCCAACTGCACGAACACGGACAAGTCTTTAACGACTTTCGGTACGTGGGCTGCGATGAGCGCCTGATCAACTTGGGTCAGCGTCAGTCCCTGCACCTGGATGGGGCCGACCAGCGGCGGCACGATCGCGCCGTCGTCGTGTACGCGCAACTCGAGAGCCACCGGCGTGTAGCGATCCTCCCCGAGCCCGAACATGCGGATCGACAACACATCGCCGGACTTGAGCTGGTATGGATGTACCTCCGTCAGCGCCAGCGCGGCGAGGTCGATCTCCGCCGCGGGCGCCGCGGTCGTCGCCTGTTCGCGCTCCAGCAGTTCCGCGGGCGAGATGCGCTTGTCGGCGCAGGCGGATAGCCCCAGCAGGAACGCAAACAGGACGGGGACTACCAACCCGCTGCGCGGCAAGTGACGCCCCGCACCGCGGCTGCTCATAACCCACTCGAACTCGCCCCAAGACCTACTCTTGCACAACGCCATGATTGGAATCCTCGCTGTCTGGACTGCCGTTTGCGTCCGTTGCTACACCCCGTCCGGTCTTGAGCCATCGGGACACACACCCACTGAACGTGGAACTCCTCCGCCCTGCCTGGGCGGGGTCGCGCCCGAAGTTCGCATGGCGGCAGCACCGGGCGTTCTATTTCCCGCTCGGCACGCGTTGCAACATGCGCTCGATCTCTGCGTGCTCCGCCGGGCTGAATACCGGCGCTGCGTTTTCGGTTCCGAGCGCTTCCATCAGATACCCTCCGACGGGCTCGTAATCTTGCAGCAGGATGCAGACCTGCGCCTGGTGGAAAAGCAATTTGGCCCGCAGCGGCGAACCGGGCGGCGCGAGCTCAACGCCGCGTCGAAACTCCGCGCGGGCTTCCTCCAGCTTGCCCGATTTCTGGTACACGTAGCCCAGCGTGTCGCGGAAGTTCGCGTCGCCCGGGCGCGACGCCACCGCTTTCCGAGAATACCCCAGAGCCTCCTCGTAAGCCGCGCGCTGCTCAGCCAGAATCCACGCCAGATTGTTGAGCGCCTCAGGCTGGGACGAGTTTTCGCGCAGCGCAGCGCGGAACGCCTGCTCTGCGGCGGCGAAGTCGCCCTTTTGGTAAGCCAGGTCGCCCAGCGACAAGTAGCCGCGAACATCGTGCGGCGCGACCTCGGTCGCGCGGCGACACAGGTTCACGGCCTGATCTTGATGGGCGGGCGAGCCTGCCAGCAGCGTGGCCGCGGCGATCAGGACTTCGGGCCGCGGCTTCGCGCCGCCTGACTCCGCCTGCGCCAGCGCTACGACGTCGTCGAAGCGTTTCTGATCCGCAAGCAACCCGAGCCGCGCATGCACGACCTCCAGACGACCCGGGACCAGTGCCGCCACGGCATCCAGGCGCTGCTCCGCGGTCGTGTAGTCGCCTTTCATGCGGTAGAGATCCTGCAATAGCAAATGCACGGCCACACTTCCACGCCCCGGGTCGCTGGCCCGGAACTCCTCTAAGGCGGCGATGGCGTCGTCGTTCTCGGCGAGCCCCACGTGCAGCCGAGCGCACGCGATTTGCAACGCCTCGCGGCCCGGATCGTCGCGGATGAGTTGTTGCACAACGGCAAGCTCGCTGCGGATCGCCGAACTGTCGCGTTTCCGCAGTGCGACTTCGATCAGCACCGCGTGGGCGTCCAAGTTCGGTTTTTCTGCCTTCACTGCAGCCCGAGCCAAGTCCCGGGCCGCGTCAAGGTTCTGCAAGCCGAGTTCCGCCTGGGCCTGCAGCAACAGACCGTCGGGATCACCGGAACTGGTTTGCAGGCCACGCCGAGCCAGGTCCCGTGCAGCGGTGTACTCCTCCAGTTGCAGCGCGATGCCGGCCAACCCCCAGTACGTCTCGGCGCTCGCGGGACTCGTGCGCAGGGCCTGATTCAGCAATCCGCGGGCCTCGGCCGTGGCCTCCGCAGTGCCCGCGCCAACTTTCGCCACGGCCTGCACCCACAGCAGGTCCGTGTCGTCCGGAAGAGCCTGCCGGAGCTCGGCGAGGAACTTGCCGGCCAGCTCGTGATCGCTGCCCTGGTTCCGGAGCAGCAGCGCTTTGGCGAGGCCGCGCTTGAGCGGGGCGGAATCGGGATAGAGCTGCAACCCTTCCTGCCACGCCTTAATGGCCTCGTCGAGCCGCTTGGACTGGACGTACGACTCCCCGAGCACCGCGTAGCCGAGGGCGTCCTTGGCGACCCCTGCAAGTTTGATGTAGTCCTGCTCCGCCAGCTCGGGGTGCCCTGCGCTGGTGTGATACCAGCCGCACAGGAGGTACGCCTCCGGGGTCGGCTTCGTGCGGACCAGCTCCGCGAGCGCGACCTCGGCCTCGTCGCCGCGCTGCTCGGCCTTCAGAACGTCCACGCGAACGCGCGCCACGGCCACCGGGTCGGCGCCCAGTTCCGCGGCCTGATTCAGATAACCCAGGGCACGCTCGGCGTCCCGGTTCTGCGCGTAGATGACCCCCGCCAGCCGCACCAGATCGAGCGGGTCGCGCTCCTGGCCGCCAAGACGCGCTTCGAGCTCGTGGAGCGCATCGCCATACTGCCCGGCATCGAGCGCCAGCGCCAACCGCCGCGCTCCCAGTGCCCCTTCGTCGAGCGTCTGCTTGAGACGTTCCAAGACGCCGCGGGCTTCCGGGAACCGCTTCTGACGCGCGAGCAGCGCCAGCAGCCGGTCGGCGATCTCTGGTGCACCGCTGACGTTGAACGCACTGGCGTAAACCGCTTCGGCACGGCCGGAATCCCCGGCTTGCTCATACATCCCGCCCAGCAGCAACACGGGCGCGATCTGGCCCGGGTCGGCGTTCAGGCAGTACTTGAGGAGTTCTTCGACCTCCGCCCGGTGCAGCGCGCGCTGCCCGGCCGCTAACCATAGGCGGGCCTGACACAGGCGCCACAGCACCCCGCTGGGGCCTTCGATCGCTTTGATTTCGTCCACGAGGCGCTGGGCACCCGCCGCATCCTGCAATACTCGCGGCACACTGAGTAGCAGCCCGCGTACTCGGATGTCCTGCGGGTCATCCGCCGCCAGCCGCTGCAAGGCCGCGATACCCGCTTGCGGATCTCCGTGGAGGATATCCGTGGAAGCCAGGGCTACAGCGATGCCGCGCTTCTCCGCGGCTGCGTCGGTCGCCGCGAGCGCCGTTTGCAGCTCCTGGCGAGCCTCGTCGATCCGCTGGCGGCCGACGAGCAGGTCGGAGAGCGCCAGCCAGGGTGCCGAGCGGGTGCCATCCTGCCGACACGCGGCGCGCAGCACCTCGACAGCCTCGTCGGTCCGCTTGGTTCTGCTATATAGCCGGGCCAGAGCCAGGACGGCCGGTAGCGGTTCGGTGCACTCCGCCCCCGCCTGCCGCAACTCGGCCACCGCCACGTCCATTTGCCCGCGACGTTCGGCGATGGACGCCAGCAGCACGCGCACGTCAGCACGGTCCGGGTGGGACGCCCGCAGCGCCGTCAACTCGCTGGCCACGCCGTCCAGAGTGTGCTCCGTCTCCGGCGTGCGCTGCGAGCCCCCGGCGCCCAGCTTGGCGGCCAGCAGCAAGAGCTGGGTTTCCACGTCAGCGCGCCGAGCCTCGTCCAACGACTCGAGGGCCTTTTGCGCCTGAGTCCACGCGCCTTGCTGAAGATACGAGCGCGCCAGCAGCCGGGCCATGTCCGGACTGAGGGCCCGCTCGGCCGCGCCCTGCGACAGCGTTTTCGCCAGCCTGGCGGTCTGGCCAGTTTGCGAATACGCCTCCGCGAGCATGCCGCGCACCAAGGCGCGCGCTCCGGGTCGATCGGCAAAGGGCTCCAACAGTTCGATCACGCGGTACGGCCCGCCGTCGGCCCGGGCGACGACCGCCCGAAGATACGCGGCTTGCTCCTCGCGCTCGGCTGTCGTGGGCAGCGCCTTCGCGGCTTCGAGGTATTCGTCCAGGCTCGCGTGGGCCTCGGGCAGGCGCCGGCCCGCGACAAACAGCTCGACCGTTAGCGGCAGGATCTGCCTGCGCTGCGGGCGGTCTTTGAACTCCTCCAACGTCTGTGCCGCGAGGCGAACGCCGTCCTCCGCAAGGCCGTTGAGCAGCGTGAGCTTCGCCGCCTGAATGAACTGCGCCGCGCGCCAATCGTCGGGATCGACGACATATTCCTGGACGGTCTTTGAGTCCACGTGCTTGGCCGCCTCCAACTGGGCGGCGGCCTCGTCGAACTTGCCCAAGGCCAGCCACTCTTCGCTGAGCAGCAGGTAAACGTGGGGGTCATCGATCGTGAGCGTCTGCGCCTTCTTCAAATCGTCCTGCGCAGCTTCAAACTCCGCCGTGCTCGGCGTGCGCTGGGTGCGCGCCGCCAGGACGCGCGACAGCGCGGCACGCTGCGCCAGGGCGAGGGCGGAATTCGGATCTCCGGCCACCGCCTGATCGAGCCAGCGGCGCGCTTCGGCCGCGTTGGCCTCGTCGCCGCCCGACTTAATGCTCTGAACCGCCAAGCTGCTGAGCAGGCAGCAGGCTTCAACCAGCTCCGACCGGCCGTCGCTGCGGCTGCTTAGTTGCCCGACAAGCTGTTCGAGCGCGGCGTGGGCGTCGTCCGACTTTTGGCGGTAGTACAGCGCCTTGGCGGCCGCCAGACTCGCCTGGGGATCGTTGGGAGCGGCCTCGAGGCGCTTGGCGGCGATTTGCCCCAGTTCGGTGAAATCGCCGGTCAGCTCGTACAGCAGCGCCAGGCGCCGGAATGCGGCGGCGTCTTGCGGCCGAACGCGCAGCAGACGCCGGTAGGCGGCCATGGCCTGGCCGACGTTGCTTTGCGGCAGGGGGCTGATCGAAAGCTGGGCGCGTGCGTACCTGGTCAGGACTTCGGCGTCGTCGGGGTAGGCGGACAGGTAGCGCCCGAGCATCTTGCGGGCGGTTTCCCAGTCGGCGTGCTCGTACGCCGCCGTACCGTCCCTAAAGGCCGCCCGGATCATCAGCCCCTTGCGCACCTTCCACCCGGCGAAGGCGCCCGCGACCAGGAGCACCCCGATCACGCCGGTCGTAACCAGGATCTTTACTCTGCTGCGTGCTGACCTGTGCGGCTCAATCGACATAGGATGTACCCTCACCTAATCCTCTACTCACGTCAACAGTCTGGGGCGATATCAAAAGAAGGTCTACAGCGGTTTCAATAAAGCCCCGGCGTCGCGCGGGAGGGCGAGGCTCCGGCCGAGCCGCGGCTCGCCAAGAGGCTCGCCCTCCCCAGGCAGCAGACCACTTTTGAAACCGCTCTGGATCCTCCGGGCGGACGAGGTTCTCGCCGAGCCGCGGCCGGCCGCCACACTACGAGCGCAAACACTCTGCAGGCGATACCGCAGCCCCCCTCTTGTGCAGGGAGCGGCTGGGGAAGGGTCAGATTCGCTCAGTGTCTGACCTCTCACCCCGCCCGCTCCCCGCAGCGAAAACGCGCGCCCCGGTAGGTTTCCGTGTCAACACGGGCGTGTCGCCCCCCGGCAAGGCCAAAGGACAGCCGGGGGCCGACGAAGGAGATAGAACAGGCATCCTCAGACAGCAAGCCCCTGCCGCGCGCGGGTATGCTCGCCCCAACCGCGGTAGCTTTTCAGAGCGTACTGCCAGCACCGCACCAAGCCGACACGCCCATCAACAGCAGAGCCAGGGCCGCGATGGTCTTCACGGGCCACGTCCCTGGGTTGAGATCATTGGCCGAAAGCTCGGGTGTAGTCTGCGACAGGGCCAGTTGCTCCAGACCAAGAGCACCCCCGCCGCGTGTGCGAGCGTGCGGTTTTCGGCAGACACCGAAAGGCGCTGCCAGTAAACTACTCCGAGCAATACCCGGGACCACAGCCCCCACGCGTCGAATCTACGCCAGACGCCGCTTCACCCAGCCGACCAGCCCGAGGCCGATGGCGCCGAGCAGCACCGCAGCGGGAGCGGGGATAGGGACAACGGGGAGGGTGCTGCCGATCCAATCGCTGTCCGTGCCACCAACAATGCCCTGAACGTGGGACGCGGCATAATAGTGCTGTCCGTTGGGGGGACCCCCAACGCTCGTGTACCGGAAATCGCTCGCGTCAAACCCCGAAGGTCCCGTGATGTCGTACTCAACGGTCTGTCCACTACGGAACCGCGGGTTACGCCAGCGCAAATCGATGTCATAATACCCGTCGCCGTCCGCCCTGAATGCGTTTGCTCCTTTAAGTACCGCGGAAGCTTGCGTCCCGGCAGTGTAGGTAAAAGTCAGTGCCGTGGGATTCAGCGCCGGATCAAGATTCAAGTAAAAACCGCCCTGACTGTTGGGATTGTTGTTGCCGCCCAGGAACTCTGTGACTCCGTGGAGCAGATTGTCGATCCTCATGTGCACCAGGTTAGTTCCGGTGTCGGTGAAGGTGACTGTCAGCCACGGCGCCGCCCCACTGGGCCCTGCGCCGTGGAACGAGGTCGACAGGTTAATCGTGGTCATGTCCGCATGTGCGGCACCTATGACCACCAGAGCTACACCTGCAATAGCCAGCCATCGAAGAACCGTGTTCACTTCTTTCTCCTACGAAACTTTTCTTTTAGCCCAGCCGACCAGCCCCAGGCCGATGGCGCCGAGCAGCGCGCCGTCCGGAGTCGGAACCAGAACCGGAACCAGCGCGCTCCGATCCGGGGACCACTCGCCAGTCGTCATCCCCCACGCGCTGCCGTTCCAAGATGCGTGGACACTGTCCACACGGTCGTCGCCCCAGAACGCGACAAGGTCAAACGCGAGCGAATCGCTCTTCTGCCCCGTGAACCCAATGTCCCATTGCATCCAGTCGACCGTTGCACCCACGGCGGTTGCCAGCGTCGGCGGCGTTCCGAGTTCGTACGTCGTTGACCAGCCTCCGGCGGTGAAGTTTCGATGCGTCGGGCTTTCAAAAGAACCGACTGGCGACGCTATCTGCACGGCCACCAGGTCGAAGTCGCCAACACCGTCCTCCTGAAAACGCTGAAACCAGCCGCCCGCGCCTTGAATTGGGCTTCCGATCCAGGCGAAGCCGGCGACGGCGGTCGTGGCACTCAAAAGAACGGCGACAACGCTCAGGTTCTTGCCCACGACGTACCTCTCATCTTCAGGGTGCCCAAGCGCGTTTTGGCACGCGTGGTTTCCGGTCCTCCTACGCTTCACCGTCGGCAACAAGCTCGGCGGCGCCTTCCGGTAGATACCCGAAGGCGCCGCCGCTGATCTACTCCAAGCAGTATCCGGGGCCTCAGCCCCTACGTCGAATCTACGCCAAGCGCCGCTTCACCCAGCCGACCAGGCCGAGGCCGATCGCGCCAAGCAACACAGCGCCCGGGGCGGGAACCGCGAGGGTGATCAGTTGGCTTTGAGCGTCCGTGGCGCGACCCTGACCATCAACGACCCACAGGTTCAACGCCCACACAGCTCCCGTCGCGTTAAGCCTGTTAGTCGCATCGTCGACCGCTCCGAGCGCAATCGCGTAGAGAGCGTTCTGCACGCCGCCCTCACTCTCGAGGGCCCATATTGCATCGCGCACGTCCGTGAGCGGGTAATTCGAGCCGCCGATCACCGCATAAGGCGGGTTATTACCGTTCCAGTGCGTCTGTCCACTGGCAATGTACTGCGAGTAGATCCACTCGGTCGCGGCCGAAATCGGATCTCCCGCGTAGCCGACACCGCCCGAATACGCAACCGGATCAATAGTGACCCAATACCGCCTGGTCGGGGCAAACACAATGGACTGCTCGACGCAATACGTCTTGAACAGGTTCGCACCGGAACCCCAGCCAGGTAGCGCGCCATAACGCGTGCTCACCGCGAACGCGGCGTTGGGGGCGTCACCCCAACCAAGGCTCACGCGTGTGTTTGTGGTGAACTGAAGCGTTTGTCCGCTGACCGTCCACGTGAAATCGCCGCCCGTGCTGGGGCTCCAGCCTGCCACGGCGGCCGGCACGAGCAGCGCCAAGACACCTACCGAGACCAATGTCCTACACAATTGATTTCCTCCTGCAGCGGCAACAGGCACCGCCGCGGATCGACTCCGATCAGTTCCGAGGTTTAGCCGGAACGTGGGAATCTACGCCAACCGCCGCTTCACCCAGCCGACCAGCCCGAGGCCGATCGCGCCCAGCAAAACCGCGGCCGGAGCGGGAATAATGGGCATCAGCGCCTTATCTTTACTCACGATCCAGCTGCCATGTGCTCCGATCGTGGGGTCCCACTGAAAGGCCCACGTGACGTCACCGGGCCCCGCGGAAAGTACGTTGTTCAGGTCATAGTAGCCGCCGTTCAGCGAATTCCGTGTATTGGCGTAGTAATTGGCCTCCCACCGGGTGGGGACGGGTGGCCCTGCGATGGTTTCGGACATCTCGACACCGTTGCCAGTCTGCCTGGCGCGGTTATGGTCAGACCCCAGAATACTTACAGTCTGGTTGCCAGCCGATCCGTTCAGATCAAAATCGCTGTACTCGAAAAAGTGGAACGCGATCGCGTTACCAGTCAGGTTCGTCACTCTAACAATCTCTGCAAGGTCCGCTTGACCACTGCCCGCGGAACCCCCGAGCAACGTATAAGTAACGTCAACCTGGATTGTTCCGTTATTGTAAGTAACCTGCCCGTGGTTGCCGGAGAAACTCACGCTGGGAACAGAGATCGTGTCGATGCTGGACTGGCCTCCCGTACTGCCCATTCGATACCAGAACCACTCCTGGTATAGCTGATCGACCCCGTCAACCGTCCACTGGTATGCGCCGGTCTGGTTGTCCGGATCAATCGTGACGGAAGCGTTACCATCGGAGAGAACGAAGGTCGCCGATGCCGCCGGCACGAACAGAAGCGCACCGAACATCGCCGACCACGTCCATTTGCTCAGGTTTTTCATTTCGGTTCTCCAATTTCCTCCACGCCAGCGACACGCTGCCGCGGAGAAGCACAAATGCGTCAGAGATTCACGATTTGCTTCTGAAGTCCCGGCCACGACAAAACAGGTGGCTGGAACCAGAAGATGCGGAATGCGCTATCAGAAAGGAGGACCGCGCGGTGCCGCCCGGACCAGGAAGCCCCAGGCTTCGGTTCCTAGAACGCGCGACGCCACGTTGAAGCGGAGAAGTCGAATCTCAATTGCCGGTCGGTCGAACACGCACACCGGCAGTGCATCGAACTCCAGATCGAACGGAGTGACGTGGCCGACCTGGACCGCGTCAGTGTGATACCACTCGGGCAGCGCCCCAAGGTGAATCTTCTTGACCGAGCGGCCGAGCTGATACGCCCCCAGGCAGCCGAGTGCCCCCAGGCCGAGCGCCAAACTGCTCGGGCCGGGCGGCAATTCGCGGTCGGACGCTACATTCAAGTCGGTCGCAGTGGTACCGGCCGGAGCATCCGAATAGCTCGGCGCGGGCGCAGCGCTGGGCGGCGTGCTCGCGAGCAGCCACGACAAATCCGCGAGGCGCGGCGCGACATCCGGTGAAACCGCTGAAGCAGGCCCGGCGCACACGCTCGACGCCGCGGCGGGAACAGTCCACGCGAGTTCCGCACGGACTACGCCACAGGCCCCAAGGGCCGCCAGCAGAAGGGCGAGCTTCCCGAACCAAACAGTCACACCACAACTCCACATAGGAGCCCGCGGCCATCTTCTATCGGACAGCCTGATATAAGTATGCCACGGCCCACAGCCGTTGTCAACAATAAACATTGCCAAAATGCGGGCCACATCGGCCACGGGGGGCTCGTCGGACTCGGAGGTCCGACGCTACTTCTCTGGAAACTGGCGATGAGGGACGGACTGCGCGCTGTTCACACCGTGGAACCCCGTATATCTGACAAGGCGCTTACACTATGCTCTGGCGACGGCCTATGGGCACCGCGTGGCAGCCCCTTGTTCCGGTCAGGAATGGCAACGCCGAATCTTACGCCTAAAGTTCGTGGACGGATGGCAACGCGAGGCGCAGGACACCGACCGTAGGCGACCCTCCCCCAACCGCTCGTTGACAGGGATGGGGGTTATCGGGCGGCCTTAGCCGTAATTCTCGCGGCGGCGGCCACATATCTTTCCCAGACTACCGGGTCGGGCGCGCAAATTGAATACTTAGGAGAGAGCAGAGTAACGGCCCGCGCGCGCCGGCGGCAATCGCCCATCCTGCAACCTTGACGAATTGCTCGCGTGCGCGCAGCGTGCTCGTCGGAGCTTGTCCTATGGGCACTCGAGCTATAGTGGCGCGTAAGACGGCGGTCGCGGTGGCCTGCGCCTCCGCACTTCTCATCGGGTGCAGCGGCGACCCGGCGAGTTCGACCAGCCTCATCGATCTCATCGCTGCGCCGCAGGTGGCCGGGGAGACGCTTTGGAACACGGGCACTGAAAATTGGGACCCCAACGCGCCCGTGGCCGTTATCGGGGCTACGCCCGGGGCCGGTGTCGCGCCGGTCTCGGTGCAATTCACTGGATTTCAAAGCATCGCGGCGGTTGGTCAGATTGCGACCTATGACTGGGACTTCGGCGATGGTGCGGGCGGCAGTGGCAGCGAAGTGTACCACACGTTCGCATCGCCGGGCGCGTTCTCGGTCCGCCTGACCGTGAGCGATGACGCCGGCAGCGTCGGGAGCAGTGCGCAGGTGATCGCGATCCTGCCGGCGGTGGGCATCCAGTATGCCCCCGACACCGATCCGGGGGCTGCGCCGCTCGCGGTGCGCTTCCAAACCGAGAATGACGCCCTGCTGGCTGACTTTCCGCTGGAGGTCAGTTATCATTGGGACTTCGGGGACGGAACCACCGGAGAGGGATCGAACGTGGTCCACGTATATCCGCGGGCGAGCACGTACACCGTGGCGCTGTCGCTCGTGGTGGCGACGCTCAGCGTAGACTGTGCCACGACGCAGGTGGTGGTGAAGCCGTCACAGGCTCAGATATCGATACCCGGGGGCGGCGTGCCGGCCGCGGGGGGAGAGCCCGCCGGGAGCGATGGGTCGCCGCCGAATAGCGATCCGCCGCCGGAAAACGGAGATCCGCCCAATGTGCCGCCGGTGGCGGATGCGGGGCCCGACCAGACGGTCGCGGACAGCGACGTGGACGACAGCCACCCCGTTGTGCTGGATGGGAGCGGCAGTTACGACCCGGAAGGCGGGGAGCTTGCGTACCGCTGGACGGAAGGGGCGACGGTGCTCTACGACGGCCCGAATGCGACGGTCGGTGTGGTGCCTGCGGTCGGAACGCACACGATTACGCTGGCGGTTACGGACAATGGCGGATTGACGGCTACGGACGGCGTGGTCGTGACCGTTCTGGCAGGCGGCGCATTGGCCGTGTCGCCGGCGGACGGGCTGACCACTTCGGGCTATCAGGGCGGGCCGTTTGATCCGAACTCGAAGACTTATACGCTGACGAACAATGGCGAGCAGGCACTGAGTTGGACTGCGGCGAAGACCCAAGCGTGGGTCAACCTGTCGGTCGCGGGCGGCACCCTGGCGGTCGGGGCGTCGACGACGGTCGCGGTTTCGATCGATCCCAATGCCAACGGTCTCGCGGCCGGCAGCTACAGCGACACCGTGACGTTCACCAACGCGACGAACAACGTAGGCACGACGACCCACCCGGTCGGCTTGGTGGTGAGCCCACCGCCGGGGATGGCGAGCTCGATCAGTCAGTACGGCATCACGTGGACGTTTGATCAGCCGTATCAGGTCGGGCAGTTTGTGAACGGTGATTGGTGGGTCACGCCGCTCACGGCAGACGGCACCGTGACCGTCGTGGCAATCGACCCCGCGCCGGTGGGAGAGGGCTCAACGTATCGAAACGGCTCTATGGCCAATCCCGATTCGCCCGCGCACCAGGGGTATGATGGACGGGCCTATCTGTATAGTGCCTCGGTATCTGTAGTGTTTCCGTATGGCATGTCAACGAACGTCTCGCTGATCTCCACGGTAAGCCGCGGGGAGAATGAATGTTTCAACCCGCCCGGTAGCAACCTATACAGCAACACTTGTAGTCGTGGCTACATCGCCGATGCGGCAATTCTAACGTGCTTGCCAGGGGCGCCACCCGCTGATGCGTTGCGTCCAGCCTATTGTGGCTCTAGCAAAATCATCCATTCTGCCGGTAGCATTGACCTGAACAACTTGCCCAATCTTGCGTCGGTGGCTGGTGCACCGAGCTTGTCCTTCCTTGAACCTGGATTTCAACGGGTCTGGCTCGACCATATGGATGCGGTGGCCGCGCAAGCCATTCGACCGAATAACCACATGCCAAGCTACGGTCGCGACATGGCCTCGTGGATCGGACAAGCGAACTTGGTATTGTGCCTGGGAGATGTTGGCGATCGTACCGTTCTGGCGCGGTACATGGCCCAACTAGGAATCGACTTCTACGGCATCATCGACGGCGGCGGCGGGGGCACGAACTGGGGAGCCAACGGCGGACACGGGCACGGCCGCAAGTTGCCGATTGCCTTGGCCGGCTACCTGTTGTATGACCCCAACGGAAGCGGAGAGGCCAACGATCGCGCGTATGCCATGTTGCATGTGGGGTTGAAGCCGCGTTATGGTGCTCCCGGAGCCTGGAGTTTCCAGGAAGATGAAAACCATTGGACTATTTCGATCGCGGATGTCGGTCGCACGATCGACATTATGGCAGCCCACGGTCTGGCGGAGTCCGCGTCGGCCGACACGTTGGGCGTTACACGATCGACGGGCTACGCACCGCTAGAAACGAACTACGTTGACATCGTGTCTGGTCCTGGAAGCGGCCAGCGCAGATACATAAGCTCCTCAACTGTACCTCGCGGCGGCGGTAGTGGAATTATTACCGTCAGCGTGCCGTGGGATGTTGTGCCCGTTGTTGGCTCGTCTGAGTATCAGGTTGTCGGTTATGAAGCATCCCATATCGGGATGGCGGAGTGGGGTATCAACCACTCTCAAGTCCCGTACCGCGACAATCCTGGCTGGGCGGCCGAGTACCGGACGTTGGTGGGGACTTCCAGCGTCGGCTTTACCCTGGCGGCGCGCTTGATAGGGCTCAAAGATGTGTGGGTCCACGATGCTCTGTTCGAGTACATGGATCGGTATATGCTCACTGAGACAGTCACCGGATTTGCCGCGAACATGTGGGCGGCGTATCGTGGTCAGTACTGAGCGGTTGCCGCCCGACTGTCATCCCGCTCCCAACCTGTCGCGCCCAGGGCCCGCAGTTGCCTAGCCGCGCGGAGCCGTACGAAGAGGCTGATGCCCGCGTACAGCGGGAGCCATGGCCAGAGGCTCGGGCGCGGCAGAAATGTGCGGAGCAGCCCGGCGAACGATTTGCGGTCGGCGGGGCGGCTGCGCAGGGCCTGGCGGTGCTGATAGAAGCCGAGCCGGCTGCGGGTCTTGATCTTGATCAAGCCCGACAGGGTCCGGGGCGGGTCGACCCACGAGTATGCACTGTCGACGCGGACGCGCTCCTCTGGGCTGAAACAGAACCGGACGAAGCCGTCGTCGGCGATGAGGTCCGGAAAGAGACAAAAACGCGCGCAGCCAGCCCGCGACAGACCATAGGCGCCAGTACCCACCATGACCTGGTTGTAGGGCAGGCCCGTCCAGACGCGGTAGTACGCGCGCACTGGCCAGGTCGTCTTTGACAGGTCCATGCGGAGCGACGGCGCGGCAAGGAGCGCGTCGCCGCGCTCCAATACGGCGGCCATGGCGCGGATTGAGGCCAGATCGAGCACGACATCGGCGTCCACATAGAAGCGTGGGAAGCCGGTCGCGAGCTCGTCGGCGGCGTTGAGGGCGGCCGTCTTCGAGGCCTGCGCGATCTCGATCATCCTCACGGGCGGGCCGAAACCGCGGGCGATGTCCGCCGTGCGGTCGGTGCAGCCATTGCAGGCGACGATGACATCGAGCTCGCCCGGCCCGGCACCCGTTACGATGGCGCGCAAGCCGCGGGCGATGACGGATTCCTCGTTATGGGCGGGGATGATGATGGAGATCATGGGGAAGCCCTCAGCTATCAGCCGTCAGCTCTCAGCCAGCACGGCCGGCGCACGTCTCCGCTCGGCGCGCGCCGAACACGAGGATTGGCAGCGCGAGGCATCTGCGTTAGACTACCGGTAGGGGTGTATGTCGGAGAAACCACAAGAGGTGCGGGTATGATATCGGACGCGAAACTCGAAGCGAACCGGCGGAACGCCGCGAAATCGACCGGGCCGAAGACGCCCGAGGGCAAGGCCGCGTCGAAGATGAACGCCCTGCGCCATGGGCTGCTCTCGGAGTGCGTGCTGGTGCCCGACGATGACGCGAATTTGATGCTGTCCTTCAGCGAGGGCATGCTGAACCAACTGAACCCTGTGGGCGAGCTGGAGGTACTGCTCGTGGACCGCGTAATCGCCGCGGCCTGGCGGCTGCGGAGGACCGGGCAGATCGAGGTCGACGTTCTCAACCACATCTTGACGACCAAGCTCGCGCAGCCGCTGGTGGCCTGGAGATCGGATGCGACCGCGGGCGTCGCCTTCCTCCACGATGCGCAGGGAGCGAATTCCCTCAGCAAGCTTACGCGGTACGAGAGCGCGCTCGAGCGGTCCTTTTACCGGGCGCTGCACGAACTACAGCGGGTCCAAGCCCGCCGGGCCGGCGAACCGGTGCCGGCGCCGGTGGCCCTCGACGTTACCGTCGACGGTGGGTTCGTTTCGCAGAATCGGCCGGCGCCCACAGAGCTGCCGGACTTGTTGTAGCGAAGGCGGTGGCACAAGCCGTCAGTTGTCAGATATCAGCTGTCAGCCGGCAGCGTCCGGCCGGGGGGCCAACGCTACATGCGGATACCCGACCCTCTCCCTGGCCTCCCCCGATAAGGGGGAGGAGTTTTGGGGACGGCCGGTGCGGGGCCCGGCCGCCACATCGACGCCGATAAAGTCGCGCAGGGTCGCGAGCAGGTGCGGGCAGGCCGTACCGGGGTGCGGCGCGCACGGCTCGGCAGCGGCC
The DNA here is from genome assembly GCA_020058145.1 of Phycisphaerae bacterium. GTDB lineage: Bacteria > Planctomycetota > Phycisphaerae > UBA1845 > Fen-1342 > JAGVEP01. The sequence continues at coordinate 19,395 of JAGVEP010000520.1, forward strand.
CAAGGACAGCCGGCGGACCGGCACGAGCACTGAATGTCGGCAGCTCGATCAGACGGCGGTGCTGCTACGAATTGATCAAGCCGGGCGACCAGCTCCCGCTCGTTGAAGGCCACTTCGACCCGACCCACGCCGTGGAAGCGCCGGGCCGTCGCAACCTGGTGATCGTTGCGGGTCTCGCCGAGCTCGCCGCGGCGGGGCATGACCAGGATCGGCTTGTTGTGTTCGAGGGCCGTGATGATCGAGCCCATCCCGGCGTGCGCGACCAGCAAGTCGGCGGCCCCGACCTGCGCGAGAAAGTCCCCCGGCGCAAGGAAGCGAGTCCACGCCATGTGCCGGGGGCGTAGACGGCTGGGACCAATCTGAGCAAAGATTTCAGCCGGGACGCGGCCCGCCCAGTCGTCGACGGCCCGCACTAGGCGATCAAAGGGCATTTGTGCGCCCACCGTGACGAAGATCACAGCACGCTCCCTGCGAACTGCGGCCCGTCGGGCCGCGCGAGATGCGGCCATTGGGTGAGCCAGAGGTCGACGTGAGGGCCGATGCGCTGGCCGGAAAGCGAGAGTCGCTCGACGTTGGCGATGCTGTCGAGCCAGATCGTGCGGGCGCCGAGCCACTTGCCCAAGCGGAGCGCGAAATAGCCGGGGGCGGCACCGGTCGAGATGACGACATCCGGCCGCTCGCGGAGCAGAATCCAGGTGATTTGCAGCGCCATCCGCAGCAGCCTCAGCTTGTTCCAGCGGGTGGCGTCGACGATCGCGCGGAACCGCGCGCCGGGCACATCGGCCGCATACGCCCGGTCGACCGTGACATACGTCACCTCGTATCCCTCAAACGCTGGCCGCAGGCGCAGGAGTTGAACCCAGTGCCCGCCACCGGAAGCGACGGCCAGAACGCGGCGCGGCCCGCGGCCGCTGTTAATCAGCGCGCCAGTGCGGCCGACCATCGCGTTTCCTCAAGCAGCTCACCGAGCCGGCAGACGCGCCAACCCTCACCTCGCGCTGCTTTCAACAACTGCTCCGTCAACTCCAGCACGAACGTCTCACGCGGCTCATCATTGGGTGGATCGCGGTCAAAATCGTGCATCAGCACCACGCCGCCGCCATCCCGGCGTACGGCTTCGACAATGGTCTGCGGGGTGGGCAGGACCGCATGCGTATCGCCGGAATCCACCGTCCACCACGCCAAACGAGCGTGGCGACGTCGCGCCCTCCACCAGGTCGCCAGCGTCGTCTTGCCATACGGCGGGCGATAGAGGCCAGCCGGGGAGACCCATCGGGCCAGCGTGCGATAGCCGGCGTCAATATCGCGCAAGATCAGCCACGGGGCTGTTCGCCAAGCGTGCAGGTGGTCTTGAGAGTGACAGCCCACCTCGTGCCCGGCCGCGGCCACACGCGTCAGCAGCTCTGGGTCCCTGGTGGCGCTGCGGCCGGTCGGGAAAAACGTGGCCCGCGCGCCCGCCGCCGCGAGTAGCTCCAGCAGTGCCGGAGTGAGCTCGGCACCGGGGCCGTCGTCGTAGGTTAGCGCGAGACTGCGCGTCGCACGGCACTGCTGTCGCAACGCACGAATCTGCGCCGTCTTGGCAAGCTGTGGCGAGAGGTATACGCCGACAAGTGCCAGCAACCCAACCGCGGCCAGTGTGGGTGCGAGGATCACGTGAGCCGTCCCGCCCGCCGGCAGAGGTTCCGCAGCCAACGATAGAGCTTCTCCGTGCTTAGTACGATATTGTGCCGCAAACCGCGTGCGGGCGCCTCGAAGGCGCGCGTGGCTTGGCACTCGCAGCCGCCCAGCCCGCTCTTGAACTGATAGCCGCCCGGGTTGGTCGCGGGGTCGATGCCACCAACATCGTAGAGTTGCATGCCGTCCGCCTTGGCAGCCAAGATTGTTTCCCACCAGACAGCGTAGCCGGCTTGCAGTTCATAACCTTCGTTGGTTGTGGCGGCCAGGATTGACTGGCCGATGCGGCCGAGGTGACTGCTGGCGTGGCCGGAGACCGGTACGCCGTCCGCGTTGTAGGCCATGATGACGCGGAGCTTCAGTGGCTCGGGCAGATCGAGTTGCGTCTGACGCAGCACTTCAAGATTCATGCTACCGGAGAAGTCCTTCTCTTTCTGCATTGGCCGATACATCGCAATGAGCTGGTCGAGCAGCGCGACGTCCGTGGCGGCGCGGATGGGCAAGCCCATTTTCTCAACTTTGCTGAGATGCTGTCGCCATTTCTTCTTCAGTCCAGCCCGCAGTTCGCTCGGACTCAACGTCAAGTCCAGGATGACCGTGCGCGGGCGATGGTCGGTCTCGCTGGGGGCGAAGCCGGTTTCCGACATGCCGACGGCAACGGCCTGCATCGCGACCTCACACGGGCCGTGTATGCCGAGACGCAGCACGAGACCTTCGCGCTCAACGAATGCATCGTACAAACTCCGCAAGACGTCCGGCAGGTTCTCCACCGCACCATTCCCGGTCCACCAAAGCGGGCCGCCGTTTACATAGGCCAACCCGGTTCCCAGCCCCGGGATGCGCCGAACCCGCGACAACGCAGCCGCAATCGGCTCCTCGCCACAAGTCACGACTGCGGGCACACAGTCAGAGCCTTCCGCGCGAGTCACGCACTGCACATAGTTCCAGGTCTGATAGAGCGTGTAGTCACCAAAACACGACGCGAGTACGTGCCAGCGCTGTGCGTCGAAACCCCGGATACCGATTTGACAAGTCATCGTCCGCTTCATCGCTCGTCTGTTCGCTGCTCTGAAAATCTCACGCCGCCTGCGGTTGGATGGTCACGTTGAAGCCGAGTTTCTGCAACCTCTGGGTGAGCCTGCGGACGACGGCTTGCTTCTTGCGTTCGTCGTAGTACGTTCCGCCGAGTTCGTGGTATTCGGTGTTGCGCTGGGTCAAGACGACGCACCGCACGAACAAACTGTGCGCCGTCGCCAGCGCCGCCTTCTTGGCGCCGCGGCGGCTGCAGATGCGCCGGAAGTGGGCTTGCACGTACGTCTGGTTGGCGCGCGTGGCGGCCCAGGCGGCTTGGACGAAGGCCTCCTTCAGCCAGCGGTTGCCCTTGCGCGTGCGGCCGCTGCGATGCTTGCCGGCGCTCTCGTGCTGTCCGGGACACAAGCCCGTCCACGAGGCCGCATGGCCGGGCGTCGGCCAGCGGGTCATGTCTACACCCATCTCGGCGATAAACACCGTTGCGACCGCCGGACCGATGCCCGTGATGCCGTCCAGACGCTCGCGCAGCTCGGCAAAAGGGCGCATCCGCTCCTCGATCTCGGCGGTCAGCGCCGCGATCGCCGCATTGAGTTGATCGACGAGCTCCAGGTGCGTCTTCAGCAGCAGACGATGGTGCGGCCGAACGCGGCCTTCCAGTGCCTCCTGAAGCTGGCTTTGCTTGGAGCGCATCCGGCCGCGGACCAGTTTCGCCAGCGCGGCGGGATCGTCGTGGCCGGCGACCAGCTCAGCGAGCATGGCCCGGCCCGACACGCCGAGCACGTCGGCCGCCACGCTGCCCAGCTTGATGTTCGCATCCTCCAGCACCTTCTGGATGCGGTTCGCGTGCCGGGCGCGTTCCGCCGTCAGCGTCGTTCGCGTTCGCACCAGTTCCCGCAGCTCGCGAATGTCCACCGGCGGAATGAAGCTCGGCTTGACCAACCCGTGCAGGTGCAGATCGGCCAGCCATTCGCAGTCCTGCACGTCGGTCTTGCGGCCCGGCAGGCCCTTCACGTGCTGCGCGTTCACCAGTACCACCGCCACGCCCGCTTCCAGGATGTTGAACACCGGCTTCCAGTACACGCCGGTGCTCTCCAGCGCCACGCTCGCGCAGCGCTGACTGGTCAGCCAGTCCAGCAACTCCAGGAGCTGCCGCGTGGTCGTGCCGAAACGGCGTATCTCGCGTGCCACCGTGCGATCCGGCTGAACCTGCACCTGGCACACGAACACCGAATCCTTGTGGACATCGATGCCCGCGCAAACCTCGAACATCCGTTGCACGGCGCACCTCGCGGTCGGCGGCCTCCCGGCGGGACGTTCGTTATGCAGAGAGTCTGCTCGGCGTGCTCACCCGGAGCCACAAAGCCCCGAGACGGCGACAAGGTACGGGGCCTCCGAACGTCCAGGTCATCCTCGTACTCGGGTTCGCGACACCAAGCAAAAACCGACCTTCCATCACACCGGCAGGCCAACCGTTCGCGCGCCATTTTCATCGCCGAATGGCGACAGCACACTATCATGAGCCCTCGTATGAGTCCCGCGCGGTAGGCTCGGGGGAACCCGACGGTCACGCGCCGCCAGCCGTCGCGGTCGGGGTCAGGGCCGACCCGCTGAGTACAGCGACGGGCTGCGGACCGCGGAGACGCCGCAAGAGCCGTCGCCATGAATAGAGCCACGCGTACGCACCGGCGCAGGTCAACGTGAACTCAATCCGCCACGCATCCGGTGACGTGAGAAACCGGCCGATCGCATGGCGGCCGTTGCGAAGAGTGTGCGGCGTTGGCTCCAGCGTATAGACCCGCTGGTAGCCGACCGCAAAGGCCGCGTCGATGACCGTAGGCGTGAAAGAGCCGTGGGGCAAGGCCAGGTCATCCACGGGCTGACCGACAAGCTCCGCGAGGCTCTGTCGCGACTCCTGCAGTTCGCTAGCGACCACCGCAGCCGAAACCTCGCCCAACGGCGGGTGCGTACACGTATGCGAGCCCAGCGCACACAACCCGGTGCTGACCGCCTGACGGAGTTGCGCGGCGGTCATTACCGGCTCCCCGGCGTCCGGGTGGTCCGGGCGGATCCGCCAGCGCGGCCTGTCGCCCAGGTTGTCCCATACGGCGAAGATGCATGCGGGTACATCTAGCTTGCGCATAACCGGCAGAGCGTTGTCGAGGATGTTGGCAAACGCGTCGTCGAACGTGAAACAGACGGCCGGCGTTGCCCGGCTATGGGGGCTGTCTGCCGTCAGTTCCTGTACACCAATCGCCCGCGCCGCCACCCGCCGGACCTGCCAGGCGAACTGGGCGGCCTGATGGGGCTTGACGCCATGGTAGCAGAGGACGATGGCTTGGTCGCCCCACCCGAACAGCCGCACCATCGGCCAAGCGAGTAGTGCCAACAGAAGGTACGCGACCCGCACCAGCAGCCCGAGGCGTCCCCAGTACCGTGGCGCGCTGCTCATAAGCGAGTGCGAATCCATGAGTTCCATAGGGGCCGACGCGGCAGGGGAAGCCGCGGCGCGAGACGACAAAACCAGATTCGATAGTACGCAAGGTTCAAAACGTCCGCGTACGCACCGAGAATGCGTGTTTTCAGGCGCGGCCACCAGCGATTCGGGGCGATCAGCAGCGACTGCAACGGATACTCGACGCCGCCGAGGCGAAGCTTATAAGGGTAATGACCCGAGCCCGCCTCGATCCGCCCAATGCCCTCCGTAATCGCCGACTCTATCTGTTTCACGAGCGCCACGCGCCCAATCCCGCGCTGCTCCCAGTCGGGGTCCGTGCTGCGCGCGGCCAACCTCCAGCAAGCGCCATCACCGAAGCGGAGGTTTAACTGCATGGCCACAGTTACCTCGCCTACAGCGATCTCGGCAATCTCCGCTCGCCCGCACGCCGAGAAGGTCTGGAGAAGGCCGCGCGTGAACTCCGACGACCGCGGCCAGTCCTGAAAGTGACCCAGCTTACCCTCCTGACGCCATTGCTCAGCGTGGAGAGCCGCAAGCCGATCGAATGCGGCGTCGATGTCGTCCGGCGCGCGGTGATGTCGCAGGGTAATCGGCCCGCATTCCGCGAGGCGCCGCTCTTCCCGTCGGAAGGTACCTCGCTCGTTCCGGGAGAGCCCGGCCAGGTACGCGTCGAAACTCGCGGGCAGGCTGAACACCGTATGCGTTGTGACCGCTCGGTCGAGTACGATACGTGCTTCCGGTTCGCCGGCTCCGCACGCACGCCGAAGATCCTCCGGGGTTGTGAACTCGCCGGAGAGCCTAGCGAAGCTGACGGTGTCACAAGCGAACTCGTGAAGCGATCGCTCGATCACGGTGTGAAAGGCCGTCACGGCGTGCTCCGGCCGCACCGGAGGATGGAGAACCACAGGGGTACAGTCCGTGCCCAGCAGACGCGCGAGACGGATCGAAAGCGGGCCGACCCACAGTCGCTCGACGACCAGCGGCACAATCCCGACCAGTTCCGAGCCGGCATGAAAGAGGAAAACCCGCAGTTGCCGACCTTGGCCGTAGTGCCGCCACCAGATACGGCACCAGTCATACGTGAAGTAGACATCCCCGCGGACCGCCTCAACCAGCCCGTCCCACGCGTCGCGCATTTGCACGAGCTCGTCGAACGATGCCGCGACAACAGACCGCAGTAGCGGCGCATCGTTCAGCGCTACGACGGGGCTGCAATCGGTATGCAAGCTGGTCACGAAGTCGGTGCAATGCCCAGTAGTAGGTACTTCAGCGCCGCAGCGGCGCCCTGTGACTTGCGCGCAGCAGTTGGCCGACCGAACCAGCCGCCGAGGCGCCAGATGAGAAAGCGCGGCAGCAGCCCGCAAATGATGATCACCTTCGCGGTCGCCCACGCGAGCCAGCCAAGGTGTTTGCGGTGGAAGAGCAGAAGGCTCTTGCGAAACTGCACAAACATCCGCACGCTGACCTGGTCCGTGCTCTTGTTGCCGCCATCGCGATGGATGATCTCGCCGACAGGAGCAAACACGCAGCGCCAACCGTGCTTCCAGAAGCGGTAGCACCAGTCGGCCTCCTCGGCGTAGACGAAGTAGTCCTCGTCCAGGAGGCCGACCTCATCGATCGCTGTGCGACGCACGAGCATGAACATGCCGGAGACGACGTCGACCTCGCGTTCAGTGTCGCGCTGCCAGCCGCGCAGCTCTTCAGCGCTCCAGAAATGCGAGCGCGGGAAGAGGTGGTGTAGCCCAATGGCAGTCAGCAAGAGATGGAACGGCCGCGGGAAGGCAAAGCACGTGTACTGCACCCGGCCCGGCGCCTCGAGCACCCGACACCCAACAACTGCAACATCGGCGTGCTGGTCGGCATAGCGCACCGTGTTCGCGATACAGTTTTCCAGCACCAGCGTGTCCGGGTTGAGCAGCAGGACGTAGCGGCCGCGTGCCAGGCGCAGGGCTTGGTTGTTCGCCGCCGCAAAGCCGCGGTTGTCGGTGTTGGCAATCAGGCGCACTTGGGAGAACTCGGCGGCGATCGCGGCGGCTGAGCCGTCGGCAGAGGCGTTGTCCACCACGAACACCTCGAAATCGAGATCGCGCGGCTGCGCATGAATCGAGCGCAAACAATCGAGTGTCAGGGCACACGTGTTATAGCTGACAATGATGACGCTAACGTCCAGCGTCGCGATATCGCAGCCGGGATAGCGATGCGCGGAATTCATGCGCCTGTTGTGCAGCGCAGCGCCGACAAGCGGGTCTGACCGACCGGTCGTGGTGTCGCGGTCCGGGGTGTGCCGTCGCCCGCGCGGCGGTCGTCACGCCCCATTACGGGTCACTCTCCGGCGCCAGGCGTTCTTGAGTCGTCGAACGACTCCCAATCTGTCCGCGATGGCGTGGAGCCACGCCACGCCCCGGGTCACGGCCAAGTCCATCGCCCAGACCGCGGTCGCCCGGGGCGTCCGACCATACAGTCGTACGGACTGCTCCATCCAGAACTCGGTACCGTAGATGCGCTTGTACTCGGCGTCGCCGAAGCCGTAGTCGATCCACCGCACGTTGGTCGTGCAGAGGTCCTCGATAACCCGGACCAGCAGGACCTGGCCAGGGCTGAGTTCGCTGTACTGCGGGAGGAAAGACGTTGCGGCGAGATAGTACGTGTCACCGTGGACGCACCCGACCTGGTGGGCGATCGGTTCGCCCTTCGCCTCGAGCCAGTAGCACCGCAACCGACCCGCGCTGGCCTCCGCCGACAGTAACGCCCGCGTGACTGAATTGTCAACGAGACCTACATTCAGCCCACCTTGATAGGTGCGGGCGGTAATGCGCGCCGCCGGCGAGAAGAACTGGTCGAGTTCCTGCTCCTGCGTGAAGACCCGCAGGCGGACGTCCCCGCCCAACCGTTCCACGAACAAGCGGTCAGCGCGGCGCATGTTGTAGCGGTGCTTCTTCGAAAAGCCGCTGATCGTCTGCTCGTAGGAGCCCGGAACCAACTCGAACCGCCGGTGCAACTCCGGACGGTCGAATACGGCGCGTGGCGCGACCGCGGCCATCTGTTCGGCCTGCTCGGAACGCAAGTGGTTGAACGACACGAGATCGACGCCACCGCGGGCCAGGCGCGCAGCCAGGTAATCAATGGCCATTCTCAGTGACTCTGGCTGCCCATCGGGCAAAAGCCCTTCATACACAACATCGAGGCACCGCAGAAGAGGGGTGGAAAACGTGAGATAGCCCAGGCGATACGTGGCACGGCGATTGGAACGGCGGGCCACGACCAGAGCGCGCGGAGATTCAGGTGGCCCGAGCGCCACCACGTAGGGGCGGGCGTTGTCCAACGCCGTCGCAACGGCGAGGAACACGTCTGGGTCGGCGTTTGGGGCCAGTATGCCGCTGCGTTGGCGTAGTCGAATCCAGGGTCCGCGCAGGCACCGACAGGCCTCGGGTGAATCCGCAATCTCGGCGCGCAGCGCCCGCGCGTTTGCACCTGCACAGGGGGCAGGACATGCTAGCGACGCCGGACCGGAAGTCACGTCGCTCCTCC
>JAGVEP010000126.1 GCA_020058145.1 Phycisphaerae bacterium
ACTGCGATGGCGTGGTGAATTTCGACGACATCACCCCGTTCGTGCTGGCGCTTAGCGACCCGGCGGGCTATCAAGTCGCGTTCCCGGACTGCAATATCGCGCACGGCGACAGCAACCGCGATGGCGCGGTGGATTTTGACGATATTGACGCCTTCGTGGAGTTCCTGAGCGGCGGAATTCCACGTTGACGGGAATATCATGGTCAGACCGCGGGTTGAATCCGTCGCGTAGCACGACTGCGGCACCGGCACGCGGCCGGCCGCTGGCTGCCACTCGGGACTTTAAGGTCTTATAAGTGCGAAGGCTTTTTTGATAAAGGGCCGGTTCCGAGTGGGTTTCGACTGTACGGGGCTGAAGGAGCATGACATGCAGATTCGGTGTTGGCTGGTGTGGTTGGGTGTCGCCTGTGCGATTTTTTCCTCATCTGCGGCCCTGGCCGGGCCGGCGGAGGCCGCGCAGAAGTTCTCCCAGGGCCAGGAGTTGCTCGCCAAGGCCGACTTCACGGCGGCGCTCAAGGCCTACAACGCAGCCAGCAAGGCCGACGGTGCCAATGACGTGTATCGCCAGGCGACCGCGGTGCTGAAGCGCGTGATCAAGCTGCGCAAGGGACTGGACAAGGTCACGGGGCCCGAATGGGTGCTCGACGCCGACGCGCTGCTCGCTTTCTACCTGGACAACAAGGTGTTTTCAGAGGCGCTGCCGCTGGCGCGCGGACTGCACGCCAAGCTGGACACGCCCGAGTCGGCCGTGCTGCTGGCGCGGACCGAGTTGGCCCTGGACCTCAACGCGAACGCCGCCAAGCATCTCGAAGCGATTGAAGCAAGTGACCGCACGCCGGAAGTACGCGTGCTGCTGGGGCTGGCGCTGGCGCGGCAGGGCACGCTCGCCGATGCGAAGGCGGCCATCGCCGATTTGACGCCGCCGGAGGGCGCCAGCGGGACATTGCTCTTCGAGTTGGCGTGCGTCCAAGCACGTGTGGGGCAGACCGCGCCCGCGCTGGCGACGCTCACACGCAGTTTGGAACAGACGCCGCCCAGCCAGCTCGCAGCGGCCCAGGCCCGCACGAAAGCCTGCGAGGATCTGGCCACGCTGAAGACGGAGGCCGATTTCGCCAAAGTGCTGGCCACAGAATCGAAGGTGGCCGAATCCAAGTGCAGCACGGGCACTGACTGCGGCAAGTGCCCGAGCCACAAGAAATGCGCGGCGGGGCAGAAGGCGGACGAGAGGTCCTGTGACGCCGCGAAAGACGCCGGCAAGCAGGACACGGTCAAGCCGGAGTAGGCCGGCGGCGGAGGCCCGTGCGTGGGCCGGGAGCACGGCCGAGCGGTTGTTGCGCAAAATCAGATGAAAGTCACCCGCCGCCTCATCCAGTTCGGCTTTCTCGCGTTGACGCTGGTCGCCGTTTTCGTGCTACAGGGCAATGCGGAACAGTGGTGTCCGTTCGGCGGTGTCGAGGCGTTCTACCAATACGTCCGCGAAGGCAATCTGATTTGCTCGCTCGGCACCTCTAATCTCTTTATCCTCGCGGCGGTGCTGCTGCTCACGCTGCTCGTGCGGCGTGCCTTCTGCGGCTACGCGTGCCCAATCGGGACCCTGTCTGAGTGGCTCCAGCACGGCGCGCGGCGAATCGGCCTGGCCCCGCGACACATCCCGTACGGGCTCGACCGCGGGCTGGCGTGGCTCAAGTACCCAGTCCTCGCCGCGATCCTCTACTTCACGTGGCGCAGCGGCGAACTGGTCTTCCGCGGCTATGACCCGTGCTACGCGCTGCTCAGCCGGCACGGCAGCGACATCACGCTGTGGGCCTATGTGATCGCCGGCGCGATCGTCGTGGCCTCGCTGTTCATCGTCCTGCCGTTTTGTCGTTGGCTGTGTCCGCTGGCTGCGGTGTTGACGCCGTTCGCGCGCTACGGCCTCACGCGCATCAAACGCGACGGACAGGCCTGCGTGGATTGCGGGGTGTGTGCGCGGGCGTGCCCGATGGGCATCCGTGTCGATCGGGTCCAGCAGGTCACGGCCGCCCGCTGTCTCGGCTGTTTCGAATGTACGGAAGCCTGTCCTGGGGGTGTGGGCGCGTTGCACTGGGGTCCGCCGAACTGGCTCGCCGGGCGCTGGCCACGGCCGGTCTTGGTGGTTGTTCTGTTGGCTTGTGTGGGCGCTGGTGTTGCGGCCACGTATGCCTGGCCGCTGCCGGCGTTCGTGCAAACCTGGGGCGAGCGGCCCGGACGGACGGTGTCGCTCGATCTCGAGGTGGACGATTTGACCTGCCGTGGCCGCGGCACGCTGCTGGTGTACTTCCTGCAGCGCGACGACGAGTACAAGTTGCGGGGCTACGTGCGGCTGGAAGCCTGGCCCGCGCCGCGCGCCGCGCTGCTGCGGATTGCATACGACCCAGACCGAACGGACGCTTTTGCGATCAAGCAGGCGATTACGGAGGCCTATTTCGACCGCGCCGCCGGCCTCTGGCGGGCGCCGCCGTTTGCGATTGTGGGTTACGACCCGTTGGATGTCGATGAGTAACAGCCGGCCGCCGCCTGAGCGTCGGATGGGCCTGTTGCGCGCGATGCAGTCCACTGGCCGTCGCCGCCAGCAGGAAGCATACCGGTCGCTGACAAGGCGGGCCATCGCACAGCCACCGGTCGGATTCGAACCGACGACCTGCGGTTTACAAAACCAGGGCGCCAACCGCGTAAGTGATTGTAACGCGGATACTTGCGCCTGCGAGGCAGTGTACTGGGTGCAGAACTGGGTGCGGTATCTTCGTGATCGAGACGACCTAACCACCGTTATCGAGAACTGGGACGGACTTCCGCAGCCCGCAAGGGATGCCATCGTCGCTGTTCTGATGGCAACGAATGTCAGCCGGTGACGGCGTTGTGATCGCCTGGTCGAAAAACCCTCCTACCGTGCGGCCTTCGTCGGCTCGACTACCGGGCCGGCGAAGGCCGAACCGTGTCATCGAACAGCCTCGTCAGCTAAGGGCCGCGCGCGATTCCGCGATCGGCATGCGCAGTCCGATGACGTCCACCGGCCGTCCGCGCCTGTTGCTACGGGCATCCCACCAGCTCGTTGTTCGCCAGCCGGCCGCGCAGTGCCGAGTGCCGGAGTTGGGCCTCGCCGCGCTTGACCGCAATCACGACCGCGTGGGGTGCCGACCACCACGACCGGTTTCCGGCCGCGCGTGATTCCCGTGTAGAGCAGGTTGCGCTGCAGCGTCACGTAGTGCTGAGGCCGTCTCCGCGCGGTACTGTCCGGTTCATGCCACGCTCTTGAAATCATCAGCCCCACAAGCGACCCTACCCGCTCCGGAGGTGTCTTGACTGCGAATGGGAGTGCATGTGGTGCGAAGTCTCGCCTGGACCGTCCTGCTCGGGACACTCACCGCCGCCGCGGCCGACCTTCGCGCTGTCCAGTTCATCGCGCTGGTGCCCGACCGCGCGGCCGACCAGACACCTCGGGTCTATCTGGCCTGTTCGGCCGATGACTGGGACGAACTCGGCCGACCTTTGGAGCGCGTCGCGCCGGGGTTGTATAGCGCGACGATCGACGTCCCGCCGGGTCGGCTTGAATACAAGTTCACACGCGAGGGCCGCTGGGCTACGGTCGAAAAATCCGCTGCGGGACAGGAGATTGCGAACCGCGTCTTGGTGGTCGAGCCCGACGTTGCGGAACGGGTCGTCGTCCACTTCATCGCCGCGTGGGCCGACCGCCCGCCCGCAGAGGATCGCCGGGTAGAGCTTGTGGGACCATTGGATGGCACACCAGCGAACAGTCTCACAACGCGCCCGACGAGTGGACCGGCGACACGCCCAGCAAGCACACTCCACGGCAACGTCCGCGTGCATCACGACTTCGTCTCCCCGCAACTCGGCAACTCGCGTACACTGCTCGTGTGGCTCCCACCGGGCTACGACCAGACTCCCGACGCGCGCTACCCGGTGCTCTACCTGCACGACGGACAAAACGTATTCGACGCGGGCACCTCTTCTTCCGGCGTCGAGTGGCAGGCCGACGAAACCGCGACCCGACTCATCGCCGCGCACAGGCTCCGCCCGCTCATTCTGGTCGGCGTCTACAGCAACGCGGACCGGATCAACGAGCTGGCCCCGTTTCGCGACCCGCGACACGGCGGCGGCAAGGGCGACGCGTACCTCGACTTCCTCGTGGACACCGTCAAGCCCTTCATCGATCGCACGTACCGCACGCGGACCGAGCCGGGGGACACAGCCATCGCCGGCTCCTCGCTCGGCGGTCTTATTTCACTGTATGCGGCGTTTCGGCGACCGGACGTTTTCGGGGCAGCGGGTGTGCTCTCGCCGTCGCTGTTTTGGGCCGACCGCGCCATGCTGCGCTATATTCGTGAGCATCCGCTCACCGCGCGGCCAAAATTGTGGATCGACATCGGCACGGAGGAAGGCCGCGCGCCGCGCGCACGCGACATCTCGGAGCACGTGCTGAACTGCCGCGATCTCGTGGCGCTACTGGAGCAACAGGGGTATCGCCGGGACGTGGATCTGCACTACGAGGAAGTCTCCGGTGGGCAGCATCACGAGCGCGACTGGGCTGCCCGGTTCGATCGCGTGCTGCTCTTCCTGGCAGGTGATGAGAAACAGCAGCCGTAGCCGGTTGTCCCTTCTGAAAACTCCGTCCGCGTTGTTGCGCAAGGAGTTGCGCGTTTCGCTTGCTGCGGGCTGACCCACTCCGATTCACCCTCACGTAACTCCGCCGCACGCGAAAACGCCGCGCCGGTCCCGAAAAATCCTTCGCTTCGGAGCCCGTCGGGACGACTATCGGGGTGGCACGCTTGTTGACCAAGCATGTTCCGCTACTGCCCGCAGGCGATTTGCAGCGCCGCCGTGTCGCAACCCTCCGCCGGTAGATTGGCCGGCCCCGTCAGGCAGCCCGCGAGCAGCACGATTCGCCCCGCCACCAATGCCGTCGGTTTCTGGGGCAGACTGCCATTGCTTACGGCTGACCAGGGGGCAGCACCGCCAACGTGATTGACCTCCGCGCCCTCGGCCGCAGAGAATGATGGGCGTCGCGGGAGCGCCGCGCCGGCGACCACATGGTGCGGGCAAAACCGTCTCTGGGGTTGAGACCGAATGCCGGAACCGTGAAAGAGAGGCTGGCCATGCAGAGCCGAGTGACTGAAATCGCCAAGGATACCTATCAGATCTCGACCTTCCATCCCGACTATCGCATTCAGTTCAACCAGTTTCTCATCAAGGACGACGAGCCGTTCCTGTGGCACACCGGCTTCAAGAAGATGTTTCCGACGACGCTCGCGGGTGTCGCTTCGGTCATCGATCCGACAGCACTCCGCTGGGTCGGCTTCAGTCACTTTGAGTCCGACGAGTGTGGCGCTCTGAACCAGTGGCTGGAGGTCGCACCCAGAGCACAGGCGGTATGCAGCTTCGTGGGGGCCACGGTCATGGTCAACGACTTCGCGGACCGGGCTCCGCGACCACTGGCCGACGGCGAGGTTTTGCCAACGGGCCGGCACCGGCTGTGCTTTCTGGCTACGCCGCAAGTGCCGCACGGCTGGGACGCGGGTCTGCTGTTCGACGAATCCGAGCGGACGCTGCTCTGCTCGGATCTGTTCTTCCATCCGGGAGACCCGGAGCCGCTAGCCGGGTCTGAAATCGTCAGCCGTGCGAAGGACGCGATTCAAGGCAACCTGACGGGGCCGCTGGCCAAAGACATGCCGTACACGCCGTACACTGACAGCACGCTCCAACGGCTCGCAGCGCTGCAGCCGAAGTTTCTCGCGGTGATGCACGGCTCCTCGTTTGAGGGGCACGGCCAGGAGGCTATTCTCGATCTCGCCGTCGCAATCAGAGACCTCCTGGGCAAGCCCGAGGGCGGTTCCTGAACGCACGCTTCGGACGATAAATAGGACGGCCCATCGGCAACACGTTGGCAGGTCATGAAGCGGAAGGTCATGAGCACGGTTTCAGCGACTCGTATTCGGCAATACGAGCCGCAGACCGAGTGGTTCGAGCGTGAGCCGGGCGGGATACACGGCATCGTCCACGAAGCACGCGTGCTCATCTGGAGCCAGGTGCTCGCGGTGCTGGGCGTCCGCGAGGGTCTCGCCGTCGATCCTGACGTGCTCGGTTGGGCTGCTGTTCATGACACGCAGCGGCAGGACGACGGATCCGACCCCGAACACGGGTCGCGTGCCGCCGAGTGGATCGAGCGGCAGCCCAACTTGATTCCCGCAACGGTGCCGCGGGCAAGGGTCGCGTATCTTTGTCGGTGGCATGTTCCGCCGGACCACCGGGCACCGGAAATGACGGATGAGCTGCGAGTGTTCAAGGACGCGGATGCCCTCGACCGCTGGCGCATCTACGACCTTGACCCAAGGCTGTTGCGGACGAGGATCGCCCACACGCTCCTTAGCGCAAGCCGTAACCTGTGGTCGCTGACCGATCACTTGTTCGATAGCGGGGAGGCGTTTGAGAAGGTGGTCAGCACCGCCGTAGAGATCGGGGTTCTTCGGCCCGAGTAGCACCAGCGCCTGTCCGGGCCAAGTCTAACTGACTACGGTAGCATAAGCTCGAAAGTCCGTGTAGCCCCTCTTGCCGATGGGCGAGTACCAATCGGACATCGGGGCCTGCTCAGCCAGCGGCCAACCATGCTGGAATCTCTCCACCAGATCAGGATTGCTGATGAAGGGTCTTCCGAATGCGATTAGATCGGCATGCCCCTCGGCAATGGCTTGTTCTGCCGTCTCCTGCGTGTAGCCGCAATTTCCGATGAGCGGGCCATGAAACACGCTGCGGAAGTCAGGCAGGGTCATTGGTTCCCCGAGCTTGTGAAAGCCGAAGGCCAGCCCATCCATGACGTGCAGATACGAAAGGCCGAATCGGTCGAGCTGTTGAGCGACGAACGTGAACTGTTGCCGGTAGTCGGGCGAACCCATGTCGTTGAACGACCCGTTGGGAGACAGACGCACACCAATTCGGTTGGCCGGCCAGACGGAAGCGACCGCCTCAACCACTTCCCGCAGGAAACGAGAGCGATTTTCGACGCTGCCTCCGTATTGGTCCGTTCGGTGATTGGTCTTCGACTGGAGAAATGTGTCGATCAGGTAGCCATTGGCACCGTGAATCTCCACGCCGTCAAACCCAGCCGCCTTGGCTCGCTCGGCGGCACGGCGGTAATCGCCCACGACTCGTGCAATCTCCGACGTTTCCAGCGCCCTGGGCACTTCGTGCGGCTGTTTGCCCGTCGGCGTGTGAATGTACTCCTCGTTGATCTTGATGGCGGATGGGGCCACGGCGGGCTTTCCGTTGTGGAAACTGCTGTGCGACGCCCGACCCATGTGCCACAGTTGAAGGAAAATCAGACCGCCCTGGTGGTGTACGGCATCCACGACCTGCTTCCAGGCTTGTGCCATAGCTCGACTTTTGCCATTTTTCGCGGCGGTCGCGAATGAACGGGTACTCACAAAGAATCGGACTCCTCCGTACACTCGCGGGTGGTTTAGGGCCTGCG
>JAGVEP010000472.1 GCA_020058145.1 Phycisphaerae bacterium
AGGTCTTCACGACATCGGCTCAGCCAAAACAAACCGGCCCGCACGACCCCGCCCGGCCCGCGCGATACCCCGAAAAAAGACGAAAATTAGCGGCAGGTGCTCAACTTGGGCTAAGACCATTCTGCGACGCTTCCTGCCGACAGCCGCTTCGTGACCACCGCCCCGATCGCCGAGCGGCGTGGCACACGGGAGTGTCGTTACGGGGATCTGGGCGACCTCCCCACCGGGCCGCAGGTCACGGCACACATCCGCGTGATCGGCGGTTGGGAAAGCTGGTCGGTCCCCCGGCAACGCAACGGGCAGTTGAAAGCGCCGCACACACAATGGTGCTGAGTGACGACCTTTACGCTGACACGGGCTGCGGGCGGTCGGCGCCGGCATCGGACACAGTGTCGAAATGACGCCCGCGTGGCGCGCGGCCATCCTGACCGGAAACGACGTCGCGGGATTATCGGACGCGAGCCTCAATTCGGGTTCACTGCACGCCGGTGCACAGCGGTGGCTCGCAGCCGGCAGGACCCGAAGAGACGAAATCGTGCGGGTCCTGGGAGCCGTCTGACAATCGTGCGTTATAATGCAGGCACGAACGCCGAGCAGCTTCGAGCGCTCCGGCGACGTTGGAGAGTATTCCGTGCTTCGCCTGACTATGTTCGTGCTGGCCGTCAGCGCCCTCGTCCCGTATGGCCCGCTTGGCTGCCCGCCGACAGACACGCCCCTGGACGAGATGTGGCCGACCACCCGCGGCTCGCTCGAGACGACGGCGACGGCCACTCCCACTAGCGCGACCGTGGGAGAACCCGTCAAGCTCAAGGCTCAGACCACCGGCGCCACCGGCAGCGTGTCCTATGACTGGCTGCAAATCGCCGGCCCGGGGGTCGAGATCGCGACGCCCGACCAGCCGACCGCCGGCTTCACCGCCCCGTCTGTTCAAACGGAGGCGACGGTGCGGCTCCTGGTGACGACGCACGACGATGCGGGCAATGTGGGCCGCGCGGATACCAGCGTAATCATCGTGGCGGACCCCAGCTACGGCCAGAATACCGGCCGTAGCACGTCGAGCCGCGCCGGCGACGACCAAAGCGTGAAGCCCCTCGTTGAGGTCGTACTGGACGGCTCGCACAGCACGGGAAAAGGGCTGACCTATCGCTGGCGGCAGGTTTCGGGCGAGTCCGTCGCGCTGACGGCCACCGATACGGCCCAGGTTCGATTCCAAGCTCCGAACTTCGACCCCAACGGCACGAACGTGTTGCTGTTCGAGTTGGAGGTAACGGATGCCAATGGGCGAAAGG
The DNA here is from genome assembly GCA_020058145.1 of Phycisphaerae bacterium. Classification (GTDB taxonomy): domain Bacteria; phylum Planctomycetota; class Phycisphaerae; order UBA1845; family Fen-1342; genus JAGVEP01. The sequence continues at coordinate 1,290 of JAGVEP010000472.1, forward strand.
TGACCGACCGCGTGCAGGTCAACATAGATCCGCTGATTCAGTTGAGCACTTCGAAGGGCAACATAGTCATCGAGCTGTACCCGGCGAAGGCTCCCAAGACGGTCAAGAACTTTCTCCGCTACGTCGACGACAAGTTCTACGATGACACGATCTTTCACCGCGTGATCCCGAACTTCGTGATCCAGGGTGGCGGTTTCACCGCCGACCTGACCCAGAAGACGACACGCGATCCGATCAGCAACGAATCCAATAACGGACTTTCCAACACCCGCGGCACCATTTCCATGGCCCGCACCTCCGACCCCGACTCCGCAACATCGCAGTTCTTCATCAACGTCGCGGACAACATCCAGGGCGGCGGCGGGCAGAGCAATCTCGACCCCAACGGCGTGTCCACCGACGGCTACTGCGTCTTCGGCCGGGTCATCGAGGGCATGACTGTCGCGGACCAGATCGTCGCCCTGCCGACCGGGAGTCGCAACGGAATGCAGGACGTGCCGACCGAGACGATCCTCATCAACACGGCGCGGCGTGTCGATGCGGCGAGTCCCACATCCGGCGGGTAGCGCCGGTCCGGTTCCTCCGCTGGCAGGTCACCCCAGCCCCGCGTCGAGCAGGTCCATCAGCCGCAAGAGGCCGGTCGGGCGACCCGCGGAGTCGGTGACAACCAGGCTCGTGATCTGACTTGTGCGCATGATCCGCAAGCACTCGACGGCCAGGTGGTCAGGGTCCACGGCAGAAACGGGCACGGGCGGGGCGGCGGAGGGTCGTCGGCTGTGCGCGTATGCCGTCTGCGCGTCGAGGCCGCGCGGATCGGGCACCCGCTCGAACGTGCGGCGCAAATCGCCATCCGTAAACGTACCGCGCAGGCGGCCGTCGGGTGCGACGATCAACGCGAGGCCCAGTCGTTTGCGCGTCATCTCCATAATCAGGTCGTGGAATGAGTCCTGGGTCGCAACAATCGGCAGCGCCTCGCCCGTGTGCATCAGGTCGGCCGCGCGCAGCAGCAGGCGTCGTCCCAGCGATCCTTCGGGGTGGTACTGCGCAAAATCTTCGACGCGGAAGCCCCGCTTGTGCAGCAGTGCCATGGCGAGCGCGTCCCCGGCGGCGAGCATCGTCACGCAGCTCGTCGTCGGTGCAAGACTCAGCGGCCCGGCCTCGGGCACGTCGGGCAGCAGCAACACATGCCCGCACAGCTCGCGCAGCCGCGACTCACGTCCTTGCGTCACGCCGATCACCGGCCCGCCTAGCCGCCGAAAGTGAGCCACGAAACGCAGAATTTCCTCGGTATTTCCGCTGCGCGACAGGGCGATCAGGCAGTGGCGGCCCGTGACGATGCCCAAATCGCCGTGCAGAGCTTCGACCGGGTGCATGAAAACCGCGGGCGTACCGGTGCTGGTGAGCGACGCGGCGATCTTCTGGGCAATCGTCCCGCTCTTGCCGAGTCCGCTGACGATCACCAGCCCGGCAGTCCCGGCCGGGCCGTCGCTCGTCGCCGTGTAGAGCGTATCCACCAGGGCGTCGAACTCGGAGCCGAACGCGGCGGCCAGTTGCCGCAGGGCCTCCGCCTCCTCGGCTACCACCCGGCGCGCAATTTCACACGGGGCACTCACGGTCGCTCCTCTTCGCGCTCGTCGGCCGTCGGGGCTACCGCCGGTGACGCCGACCTCTCCAGCGCCGCCAGCTTCGCGCGGACCGTCGCCAGCAACTGCACATCGCGCGGCGCGAGCACCGCCTCATCCCGCTCGCTAAGCAGCTCGGCGGCGGTCTGCCAATGCTCACGAGCCGCGCGGCGGTCGCCAAGCCGGTACTCCGCGTCGCCGCGATGATCGTGAATCGTCGCATCCTGGCCTTTGCGCAGCCGGCCGGCCCGCGACAGGTACTTCTGCGCACCCGCAAAGTCACCCTGCTGGTAGTGCGCCCAGCCCAGACTGTCCAGAAAAGCTGCGTTCAGCGGCTCGGCCGCGACCGCCAGCTCGATCATCCGCGTGGCCCGCCCGACTTTCTCGCCGCGCTCCACCCAGGTGTACCCGACGTCGTTGTTGAGACCGGGGTCGTACGGCTGGATTTCCAGGAATTGCTCGGCAATGCCCAGAGCCTCCGCCTCCCGGCCGGTCGCCGCCAGCACGTACCGCTTCAGCCCGAGCACGCTGAAGCGGGTCACCTCGTCACCCGCGGGTGTGGCCGCCAGCCAACGCTCGCATTGATCGAGCGCTCGCTCGGGGTCGTGCTGTTCGATGAGCAACGACAGTAGCTCCTGCCGCACTTGATCCCGAGCCGCAGCATTCTCCTGGATAAAGCCCTCGCTCAGGAGATTGGAGAGTTCCTTGACGGCCTCGTCGCCCCGCTGGGCCAGCGCGTGCGCGTGGGCCCGCCAGATCAGGGCCTTCACCACGTCCGTCGGCGTTTTGGGCAGCAGCGTACCGACGACCGTCAGGGCCTCCTCGCCGCGCTTGGCCGCCAGCAGCATTTCGATCAACCACTCCTGCAAGCGTGGCTCGGGCGGTTCGTCGGCCAGCCAGGCACGCAGCTTCTCGACGGCCGGAGTGTAGGCCTGCGCGGCCTGACAGACCTGGACGAAATCCGCGCGCCGCACGAACAAGTCAGTTCGTACCTGGTCCAAGGCGCTCTCGACCTCATCGAGCTGCTCACCCCAATCGGCGCGTTCCGCCGCGTCGCTCGGAGCGCTTTCCGGTCGGTGACCCAGGCGTTCCTGGATGTCCCGCTGCCGGCGGCGCAGGTCATCGTAGCGGCCCGTGAGCGG
>JAGVEP010000338.1 GCA_020058145.1 Phycisphaerae bacterium
ATCGCCGGCCGCGAACACTGGGCAATCGTCTGTATCGCCTGCTGGTCGCCCTGGCCGAGCCGCCGGCGCAGCGCTACCTCTCGTGGATCAATGTCTTTCCACCCGCGCTGCTGGCGGCCGGCTATCGGGACGAATTCCGTGCCCAACTCGACTTTGACGAGCCGCGGCGCTGGTTCGAGGATTTACACGAAGCCACTGGTGATCCCGCCCCGGAGCGTGCCATCCGCGCGGACTTCGCCAGCTACCTGCCCTACGACCTGCTGACGAAGGTCGACGTCGCGGCAATGGCGTGCAGCTTGGAATGCCGTGCCCCGTTCCTGGACCATGAGCTGGTCGAGTTCGCACTATCGCTGCCCCTCGCGTGGCGGCTGGGACGGTGCGGAGGCAAACGCATCTTGAAGGATTGGGCCCGCGATCGGCTCCCGCCGGGCATTCTGAATCGGCCCAAGATGGGCTTCGGCGTCCCGGTCGGCGCGTGGTTTCGCGATGAATTACGGGACCTGCTGCGCGAACACCTGACCGGTGCCGAAAGCATGTGCAGACGTGTCTTTCGGCGTGCCTGGCTCGATAACATCCTCATGGCTCACATTTCCGGACGCGCAAACTTCGAACATCCGCTCTGGGCGCTGCTGATGCTCGAACTCTGGCACGAGCGCTGGCAGCCAAAAATGTAACGCATCGGCAGGCCAGAGCACGCCGGCGCGTCCCTCAGCCGGCACCGGTCGCCGACCGATGATACGTACGGATTGTGTCGTGACCTGTGACCGTGAGCGGTATGACTGTCGACCAACTGGACCCCGAGGTGATTTCGCAAACCGCGGAGCCGGCCCAATCGCCAGCGTTAGCTCCCCAGCCGAGCCCTGCGCTGTCCAGGAGTGCACCGTCAGCAACCGGAGAGGAGTTAGCCCGAATTCTGCGGCTGCGCGTCCCGCTGATCGTCCAATTGGCTCGACGGATGCTGACAATCGCGACCGTCCGAGACCTCGGGGTCGGGGCGATCATCGCGCTCGACAGACCGGTCAAGGAACCGCTCGACGTGCTGGTCAACAACCATCCCATCGGCCGAGGGATCTGCGTCAAGGTCGGTGAGAACTTCGGCCTGCGCGTCACCGAAATCTGCGACTCCCGGCAACGCGTGCTGTCAATGAAGCAGGAGTAGCCGGCATTCCCCGGGGGCACTGAGCGACGTCACCTCTTCCGCCGCGCGAGCAGCAGCCGTACCTCGTGCAGTCGTAGCAGCCACGCCGCCGCGAGAAAGGCGCCGGTTCCAAGCCCGAGCAGCCCGAGTGTCTCGATCGCCCGCGACAGCAGCTTGCCAGGGATGCGGCTCAGCCACGGCGCTACCCACGGCTGTATGGCCGCCAGTACCAACACGGTGATTGCGGCGGCGGCGACCATTTTGCCGAGCCCCAGCCAGGTGTCGCGGTCCATCAGCGACGTACCGCTGCGCCGCCGGAGGATGATCAGTCCCAGCACAACGGACAGCGTGGCGGTGACGCACGAACTGATCGCAAAGGCGGCTTCGCGGACACCCTCGAACCAGACGAGCACGACGTTCAGCACCACGTTGAGCGGCAACAACCCGGCACTGATCATGAGCGGCGTGCGCACGTCCGCCACGCTGTAGAACGCCCGCAGAACGATGTGTTGCGCGCAGAATGCCCATAGCCCGAAGCCATAGCAAGCGACAACGAAACTCACACGGATCGTGTCGGCGGCGGTGAAGTGGCCGCGCTCAAACAGCAGCCGCGTGATCGCCTGTGGCAGCATGATCATCATCACACCCGCCAGCAGGCCCTCAAAAACCGCCAGCCGAAGTGATTGGCGCACCTCAGCCGACCACGCGGGCCAGTCCTTGCGGGTCGCGTGGCGGACGAACGCCGGTAGCGCCGCGGTCGCCAGCGAAATCACCAGCACACCGAGCGGGAACTGGTAGAGCCGCTGAGCATACGTGATGGCGGACAAGGCCCCTTCTTGAAGCGGATAGCGGACACTCCAGCCGAAGAGCGTGAAGCTGCCCGCGGTGTCGTGCACGTGCGACAGCATCGTGCAGACCTGGGCGTCGAGAAAGACGCCAAAGGCCAGCACGCCCTGCCCGAGAGCCACTGGGACCAACAGGCGCAGCATGTGCCGGACGGTCGGGTCCGCCAGATCGAACCGAAAGCCTAGCGTGACGCCGTTGGCGCGCAGGGCCGGCACAATCACCACGAGTTGGAGCACGCCCGCTGCCAGCACACTCCAGGCGACAACGTAGACTTGTGCCCGCGGCTGGCCGGGGTACAGGCGGGGTGCCAGCCAGGCGATGCTGCCGATCATCAGCAGATTAAGTAATACTGGCGTCAGTGCCGCGGGCACGAAGCTCCCGACGCAGTTCAGAATGGCCGACAGCAGCGCGAGCAGGCAGATGGTGAGCATGAACGGCAGCATCACGGCCGTGAGAGACAGCAACAGCGCGCGCGGCGCCGCCTTTTCGGGGTCCGCGGGCGCGAGCCACCACACGCCCGCGATGACAACCCAGATCACGACGATCATGCCCGCCAGCGCCAACGTCATGAGGGCGAGCGTGCGCGCGAGCAGCCGCCAAGCCGCCGCGCGGCCTTCGTTTTCGAGTGTTTTGGTGAAAGTCGGGACGAAGACGGGCGCCATGGCCCCTTCGCCGAAGAGGCGCCGGAATAAGTTCGGGACCTGAAAGGCGTAAGAGAACGCGTCCTGCACCCAGCCGATGCCGAAGGCTTGCGCCAGCAGGATGTCGCGCGCCAAACCCGTGATGCGCGAAACCAGCGTGCAGACGGCGATGAGCTTCGCGGACGAAACCACACTGCGGTTGGCGGACATGCGCGGGATGATAGCGGCTGCGCGCGGCGTTACAATGCGAACTTGCACCGACCTTCTTCGGAGACTCACAACATGCAAACCACACTCGAGCAGACACTCGCCGCCGAACTCCAGGAACTGCGTAACACGGGGCAGTACAAGCAAGCCAACGAGCTGCAGAAGCCGCAGGCCCCCCGCACGCGGATGGACGGCCAGGACATCGTCATGCTGTCGTCCAACAACTACCTCGGACTGGCCAACCACCCGCAGGTCATCGCGGCGGCCCGCAACGCGCTGGAGAAGTACGGGATGGGGACCGCCTCGGTCCGCTTCATCTGCGGCACCATGACCTGCCACCTCGAGCTCGAAAAGAAAATCTGCGAGTTCATCGGCTGCGAGGCGGCCACGACGTTCATAAGCTGCTGGGATGCGAACGTCGGGCTGATGCCCACGCTGACCCCGACCGCCGAGGACGCGATCTTCTCCGACGCGCTCAACCACGCCTCGATCATCGACGCCATCCGGCTGAGCAAGGCCCAGCGGTTCATCTTCAAACACCGCAATCTGGCCGAGCTCGAAAACATGCTGAAAACCGCCAAAGCCCGCAACCGGCTGGTCATCACCGACGGCGTGTTCAGCATGGAGGGTGACGTCGCCGACCTGCCGGCCCTCAAAGAGCTGGCCAACAAGTACGACGCGGCACTCGTCGTCGACGAATCGCACGCGACCGGCGTGCTCGGCAAGACCGGCCGCGGGACCGCCGAGCATTTCGGCGTCCAGGACCCCAACACCATTCAGACCAGCACGCTGGGCAAGGCGCTCGGCGGCTCGTGCGGCGGCTACGTCGCGGCGACGAAGATCGTCTGCGACTACCTGATTCAAAAATCGCGGCCGCAACTCTTCAGCAACGCTCTGCCGCCCGCGGTGTGCTACGGCTCGATGGCCGCGATCGACGTGTTGATGCACGAGCCGCAACGGCTGGAGAAACTCCGCAAAAACGTGGCCCAGTTCCGCTCAGGCGTGAAAGAGCTGGGATTGAAGACGATCGAGGGGATTACCCCGATTGTGCCCGTAATTGTCGGCGAGACACCGACGGCGATTCAGATGCAGAAGGCGCTGCTGGCCGAGGGCGTGTTCGTCAGCGGCTTCGGCTACCCGGTGGTGCCGAAGGGCGAAGCACGCCTGCGGTGCCAGATCAGCGCGGGACACGAAAAAGAGGACCTCGACTTCGCGCTCGCGGCGCTGAAGAAGGTTGCGGAGAAGTTCCCGCAGGCGCGTGGACACTGAGGACGGCGCGTCGAGCTTCTGAGAGCTCAGATTGCAGGAGTGCAAGCGGTGCAGCGATCTGGAGATTGCTCGCCAGACAACCAAACGCATGCGCCTCGCTTGCCTCTTCGCGCCTCCCAGCGCACGCACGACCGCATCATTATCGCGCACCACCTGGTGCTGCACGGGTATGGTCACTGGTTACCGAACGATCCGCGTGGGAGTGGCTCGGACGAACTGCGTCAGGAGAAACTCGCAGACCTGGGGCCGATTCACACGGGGCGCAAGCGGGTGCAACCCCCGCGCTCCGAGTTGCAGCGGTTCTATCGCGCCGCGGAACCACTGCTCGATTTCCCGTGCCTCTGGTTTGACGACGCGCAGAGGCAAGCGCTCGGTGGTGCGTTCGCGCAGGTCGTCGCACAGCACCGCTACACGGTGTGGGGCTGTGCGATCCTGCGAAATCACGCGCACTTGTGTATCCGCAAGCATCGTGACGATGCCCTGACGATGTGGAGGCACTGCGCGGAGGCTTCACGAATCGCGTTGCTTAAGACTGCAGACGTCCAGGCCGGGCACCCCGTCTGGTCCGTGCGCCCTTACAAGGTCTTCCTGTACACTCCAGCGGACGTGCGCCGCGTCGTCGAGTACATCGGGGGCAACCCGGTAAAGGAACGACTCGCGCCCCAGAGTTGGTCGTTCCTCAAGGTATACGACGGCTGGCCGTATCCCCGAACCGGACGCACGCCCTGAACGTGCCCTGTGGCTTGCCTCTTCGCCGTGCATCGCTCTTTCCGCTGTTGCTTTTGCTCCGGGATATCGGGATAATGGGACCAGGCACTGAGGTGTTGTGCTTCCCCGTGGCGTTCCGCGCACCGCCGGAGCCAGCAGGAGGAACGATGATGCGGCGGGTTCTATTTCTGGCGGTCACAGGCGGGTTTTGCGGCTTCCTGGCGTTTGCGGAGAGCGCGGGGCCACGCGACGTGGTCCTGCAACGCTCCGAAATCGCACGGCAGCGCATGCGACAACTGAAACTCGCGTTCGATGTCTATTGGAACGAGCACAACGTCCCGCCGACCGACCTAGTGCTGTTGTACCCACACTACGTCTCCAATCCTCGCACGTTCTGGCACCCCGGCGATTCGGACCCACGGCCAACGACGATCAACAACTCCATCCCCAACGCCCAGAATAGCACGCGGATCAGCTTCGATTGGCCCCTCAACGGTTCAGGGGCCGAGGGGGCCGGGGACACCGTGTTCATCCAGGACAACTCCGCCGCGAACAACGCCGGCCAGTTTGTCAACCTGCTCACCCGTGACGGCCTAATCGAAACCGATCCGCCGCTCGCCACGCCGACACCGACCGCGGTCGCCCTAACTCAAGCTCACCTGCGCCGCATCGCCGGGGCGTTTCTGGTTTACGCGAACGAGAACTTCGATTGGTATCCGCAGGATTTGTTGCAGCTTGTGAACGAAGGCTGGTTTGCCTCGCCGCGCACATTCTGGAATCCAGGCGACAGCGACCCACTGCCGACCGAGATCAACAACTCTGAGCCGAACGCACCGAACAGCACGCAGGTCAGCTTCGCGTACCTGGCGGCCGGTCAAAACTCGAACACGTTTCCGCTCGACAGAGTCTTCGTGCAGGACAACACGCCCGCCAACAACGGTGGTGCGTTCATCCTGATGGCTACCGGCGACGGGGTCATCGAGACGGACCCGCCGGCTGCCACGCCAGTGCCAACGAAGATCGCGCTGACGCAGGCGCACCTGCGACGCTTCCGGGACCCGATATTCCTCTACGCGTACGAGCACGACGACCAGCTCCCCGGCGATCTTCTCGAGCTATGGCAGCACGGTTTCTATTTCGGCTCGCCGCGCACGTTCTGGAACCCCGGCGACAGCGACCCGCTGCCGACCACGATCGACAACTCGGTGTCGAACGCGCCGAACAGTACCCAGATCAGCTTCGAGTACCGCGGGGCCGGGCTCAATTGGAGCGAAATCCCGCCGGAGACTGCCCTGCTGCGCGACAACACGCCGGCAAACAACGACGGCTACGGCATCAACGCGTTGCGCCGTGATGGGCAGGTCGAGTTCATTCCGGACTGCCCCGGTGATGTGGACGGGAACAAGCGCGTGAACTGGCGTGACCTGTGGATTCTGCTGCGGCACCTCGGCCAGCAGGAAGGCGCCACGCCCGCAGACGGCGATATTGACGGCGATGGCGACGTGGACGCCGCGGACCTTCAAATCTCGCTAAGCCATATGGGCAGCGTCTGCGCACAGCCGCTGCCCCATGACGACGACGCCGCGGAGCGCGCCGCAGACACGGGTGGAATGTAGCCGCAATGCGTAGGTGTGCGCCCTCCGCACCTACCCAACTCCCCGCGACCTTGGTATCGTCTCAACCATGCGTGCGAAGACGAGGGTCTGCGATGACTGAGAACACGCGGGTTGCGAGACGGCTGGTAGGTGCGGCGGTGGTGACACTGCTCGTGACGCTGGCTGGGTGCAAGTCACTGGTCGCGATCTTGCCCCTCCTGCCGGAGCCGACCAAGACCATCCCGGCCGAGTACCCGTATCTGACGGGCAAGAAGGTCGCCATCGTCGTGCGGGCCGACCTCGAGACCCTGTCGGTCTATCCCCAGGTGCAATGGGAAGTCGCCGATCATGTCCGCGTGCAGCTCGAAAGCAATGTCCGCGGGGTTTCCGTCGTCGAGACGCGGAAAATCGTGGACTTCCAGCGTAGCGAGCCGAACTGGGAGACCATGGACCCCGCGGCGATCGGCAAACGCTTCAGCGCCGACCGCGTGCTCGAGCTCGACCTGACGCAATACACGACCCGCCAGCCGGAGAGCGAGTACCTGTATCGCGGGCAGATCACCGCCGCCCTGCGCGTCTACAACACGGAGTATTCGAACTCGCAGCCGGCCCATCAGACCCAGGTGGAGACGAGCTACCCGCCGGCCGGGGCCGGCCAGTACGGCACGAGCGATCGGGAAGTCCGCCGGGCGACGATGGAGGCGTTTGCCCAGGACGCCGCGGGAAAATACTACGATCGGGTGGTCAAGGCCAAGTGACCGTGCCTAGCGACGCAGCGCCGATGCGACGAAGCGACGAAGGGGGACGCGTGCGCTCGCTGGCGCGCGCGGCTCTGACGGGCGTAATCGTCCTGCTGGCCGGCTGTAACATCGTCGGGGCGCTCGTGGTCATGCTGGCACCGCCACAGATTCAAAAGGCCGAGTTCCAGCTCACGCGCGAACGGCTGGCCGTGCTGATCGACATGGCTCGACCGGAGGAGGAGAGCGTCGTCTTCCGCCAGGCGCTGCACGACAAGCTCGTGGAGATCTTTACGGATAACAACGTCAAAACGCAGGTCATTCCGCAGGAGGAGGTCCAGCGGCTGCGGCAGCAAAATCAGGACTTCAAGGACTGGGGCATCCAGAAGATCGGTCGCCGGCTGAATGCCAAGCAGGTGCTCTGGGTCTGCGTCGATCGGCTCCAGTTGCGCGAGAATCCCGGCTCGCCATTGCTGACGCCGGTGGCGCAGCTTCGGCTGAAGGTGATCGGTTCGGAGGATGCGGCGACTGGCGGCGCACGGCTGTGGCCCACGTCGGCGGAACCCGATGGCCGCAGCGTGCAGCGGGCGCGCCCGGCACAGGAAGCATCCAGCCCGATGGCTATCGACGAAGAGGCCCGCAAGCTCGGGAAAGACGCGGCGTGTCTGGTCGCGATGCCGTTCTACAACGTCGATCTCGAAGTAAAGACCCCGTGGGAACCGTAGCGCATGTCCCCGCGTGCGACCGCGTTCCGGTTCGGCGTGCTGCTGCCCGCGGTGCTCCTGATCGTCGCGAGTACGACGTTGCTCGGTCCGCGGTGGATCGACTGGCGGGACATTCTCTCGACGACTGATCCCTCCTACGTCTTCTGGCACCTGCGTGTGCCGCGGACGCTGCTGGCGGCGACCGCTGGGGCGGGGCTCGCCGTGGGCGGCGTGATTTTCCAGGCGCTGTTTCGAAATCCGCTGGCGGAACCCTATACGCTGGGTGTCGCGGGTGGAGCGTCGCTCGCCGCGGCGCTCGGGTTTCTCTGCGGCTGGCGTGGCGCCGGCTGGACGGGCGTGCCGTGGTCGGTCATGTTGGCGTTCGGCGGGGCACTGGGGGCGCTGGGGCTGGTCTACCTGGTCAGCCGCCTACGTCCCGGTCGCGACATGGCGCGACTGCTGCTCGCCGGCGTGTGCGTAGCCTACATGTGTTCCGCGGGCATCCTGCTCGTGACGTTTCTCGCTGACCGTGCGATTACCAACGAGATTGTCGTGTGGATGATGGGCTCGCTGGGTGTGTTGCGACCGCGGGCGGGGCTCGAAGTCGCGTTCGTTCTCGTGCCGGTCCTCGCCTACGGGCTGTATTCGCACCGCGCCCTGGACTTGCTGACCTTTGGCGACGATCTGGCGGCCGCGCGCGGTGTGAACGTCGGCCGCACCGTGTGGAGTTGCTTCGTGCTCACCGGGTTGCTGACGGGTGTGATTGTCGCGAACTGCGGCCCGATCGGGTTTGTCGGGTTGATGGTGCCGCACATCGGCCGGGCCATGTGCGGCGCCCGCGCAGCGCCGCTGCTGATCGGTGCGGCTCTCGTCGGGGCGGCGTTTCTGGCCGTTTGCGACGGCCTGGCGCGCTCGCTGCCGGTGGTCGAGCTGCCCGTGGGCGTGGTCACCAACATCCTCGGGGCGGCGTTTTTCTTCTATTTGCTCGCGACGCGGGAGATGTCGCTGGGCACGGGGCGTGCGGCGTAGCGGCCGGGCTCCGTACCGGCCGAAGCAGCGGCCGGGCTCCGTACCGGCCGAAGTAGCGGCCGACCTCCGTGTCGGCCGTAGAAGGTCAACATCCCCCCGATGTCACGTCCTCCGTGCGAGAAACAGCACGCGCATGAAGCGATACGTGCGCTCATCCTCCAGCCGCAACGCACGGAATTGGTCGGCTGGCGGCGGCGCGGCGGTTGCGGACTGCCGAAAGACGAGCAGACCACCGGACGCTAGCGCCGGGGCGAAGCGCTCCAGCAGATCCACCACTTTGAGCGGGTCCTCCGCGTCACGATAGGGCGGATCCACGAAAACGAGGCCATAGCCGTCGGGCACGGCCGGCGGTCGCATCGTCCAGGCGTTATCGGCCAGTACCCGGCACGCCGCTTCCAGGCGCAGCACGCGGATGTTCTGCCGCAGACAGCGCAGGGCGTCGCGGTCGCGTTCGACGAACATGCACGTCCGGGCGCCACGGGACACGGCCTCGATACCGAAACTGCCCGCACCGGCGAAGACATCGAGCACCGCGAAGTCCGGCAACTCCCCGGGCAGCGCGAACTTCGCCCCCAGGATGTTGAACAGCGTCTCTTTGACCCGGTCGGTGATCGGCCGTGTCGTATCTCCTGGCGGGACCTCCAGCCGCCGCCCTCGCAAACTGCCTGCGATGACCCGCAGCATGTGCTGACTCCGGAACGCGTGGCATCGGTCGGCCGATGCGGACGTTGCCCGCTACATTGGGGCACCGGCGAGCGGCTCGGTAGGAGCCGCGCTATCCCGACGGGCGAGACGCCCGTGCCACCCAAGCGGGGCCCGGCCGCTAGGACGGCGCTGGTCATGGACCGCGGGCCGGCAGCCGATACGCCCAGTGGCATGATACGTGACCTCCGCACGATCCTCGACGGCTGGACCTACGAGCCCGGTAAGATCTCGGTCCGCAAAATCATCGCCCGTGACGGCCGCGAGAAGATCCAAACGCGGATCGACCTGGGCGTGATGCAGATCGAGCCGGCCGGACGGCCGGACGGACTGCGCCCGCACGACTGCGAATCGCTCCTGGAGTACCACGAACAGCAACTCCGCAAGCACATCGAGGTCTATGGCAACGACGAGGAGTTCGTGCTCGCGCCGGAGGATTGCCGGGACCTGCGGCACGAAGCCTACCTGTATTACCAGCGTTACCTGTCGCTGTTCGTGTTGGAGGAGTACGAAGCAGTCGAGCGCGACACGACGCGAAACCTGCGGGTGATCGAGCTGTGTCAGCGGTACGGCGCCTCGAGTCGCGACCGCGAACTGCTCCTGCCGCAACGGCCGTACGTGCTCATGATGTGCGCGCGGGCCAAGGCGCTTCACGTGTTGGCCCGCGGCAAGCCGGCCGCGGCGCTGCGGATCGTGGAGCGGGCCATGGACGAGCTGCGCCGGCTGCCGACGGCCGGCGAC
>JAGVEP010000116.1 GCA_020058145.1 Phycisphaerae bacterium
AAGGCGACTGCGGACGGCTGGATCATCAACGGCACTAAGAACTTCGTGACCAACGGGGCGGACGCCCACGTCGCCGTGATCTTCGCGGTGAGCGAGCCCGAGAAGACCAAAGATCGCCTGTCGGCGTTCGTCATCGAGCAGGGGACTCCCGGTTTCACGCTGGGCAAACTCGAGAAAAAGCTCGGTATCCGGGCCAGCAGCACGGCGGAGCTGATCTTCGAGAACTGCCGCGTACCGAATAGCGCCCTGCTCGGCCAGCGTGGTAAGGGCCTGAATGTCGCCCTCGCCACGCTCGACGGCGGACGCGTCGGCGTGGCGGCGCAGGCCGTCGGACTGTCGCAGGCCGCGCTCGATTGCAGCATCGACTACGCCAATACCCGCGTACAATTCAATCAGCCGATCGGCAAGTTTCAGGCGATTCAGTGGAAGCTCGCCGACATGGCGACGGGGATTGCCGCGGCCCGGCTGCTCACGTACCGCGCCGCGTGGCTGAAGCAGAATAAGCAGCCCTACGGCGCCGAGGCCGCGATGGCGAAGCTCTTTGCGAGCGAGATGTCCAACCGTGTGACCGACATGGCGATCCAGGTTTATGGCGGCTACGGCTATTGCACGGACTACCCCGCGGAACGATTGATGCGGGATGCCCGCATTACCGAGCTGTACGAGGGGACGAGCGAAGTTCAGCGGCTGGTAATCGCCCGCAAAGTCATTCAAGACCCCGCGTGGGTAACCCGCGGATAAGGCACGGTGGGCCTGGCCCACCAAGACAAACTGTACGAGGACTCGACCATGCCGGACAAAAACGTGTATCTGGTACTCGGCAAACGCAGCCCGATGGGGCGTTTCTTGGGCGCACTCACCAAGCTGACCGCGATGGAGCTGGGCGGCCAGGTCGCGAGGACGCTCATCGCGGAAGCCAAGGCGGACGCGGGGGCCATCGGCGAGGTCTACGTCGGGCAGGTGCTCCAGGCCGGCTGCGGGCAGAACCCCGCCCGGCAGGTCGCGCTCGCCGGCGGCGTGCCCGACACGGTCTCGGCTTGCACCGTCAACAAGGTCTGCGGCAGCGGGCTCCAGGCGGTCATGTTCGCCGATTTGACGATCCGGGCCGGCGACGCCGACCTCATTCTCGCCGGCGGGATCGAGTCGATGAGCCAGGCGCCCTTCCTCGCCCGCACGGTCCGCGGCGGCAACAAGTTCGGCAATACCGAGTTGGTCGACGAGCTGCTCTACGACGGCCTCACAAACGTCTACACGAACGAGTTGATGGGCGAGCTGGCCGAGTATACGGCCGAGAAGGCGGGGATTACCCGCCGGCAGCAGGACGAATGGTCCCTGCGGAGCCAGCAGCTTGCGGCGCGGTCATCGCAGGAAGGCAAGTTCAAGGCCGAGATCGCCCCCATCAATGTGCCAAAGGCCAAGGAGCTTTTTGCCGTGGACGAGACGTTCCGCGGGGATACGACGCTCGAGGGTCTGGGGAGTTTGAAGCCGGCGTTCAAGAAGGACGGCACGGTTACCGCAGGCAATGCGTCGCAGCTTTCTGACGGGGCCGGGATGCTGCTGGTCGCGAGCGAGAACGGGCTCAAGAAGTGCGGCGGCAAACCGCTGGCGCGGATTGTCGGCCAGGCGACGGCAGGGGGGCCGCCACGCGAGTTGTTCTTCACCCCACCGATCGCGGCGAAGATGGTCTGCCAGAAGGCGGGGTGGAAAATCGCGGACGTGGACCTGTGGGAGCTGAACGAGGCGTTTGCTTCGCAGACTCTCGCCGGGATCAAGGCCCTGGAAATCGAGACGGACAAGGTCAATATCAACGGCGGCGCGATCGCGCTTGGTCACCCCATCGGCGCCAGCGGCGCCCGCGTGCTCGTCACGCTGCTGCACGCGTTGAAACAGCGCGGCGGCAAGCGCGGCGTGGTGGCGGTGTGCCTCGGCGGCGGGAATGCTGTCGCCCTGGGCGTGGAGATGCTGTAGCGGCCGGGCTTTGCCCCGGCTGGTGAGTGGCAAGTGTGGCACCGGCTAATAGCCGGTGCCTGCGCCTTGGTTGTATGAACGAGCACCGGCTATTAGCCGGTGCCACAAAACGGAGGCTGGACGATGAACATCCGCACGAACGTAAAGACCGTCGGTGTCCTTGGCACCGGGACGATGGGCTCTGGCATCGCGCAGACTTTCGCCGCTGCCGGCCGAGCGGTGCTCATGTACGACGCTCTGCCAGGGGCGGTGGACAAGGCCCTCACCACCATCAAGAAATCGCTCGACAAATTCGTCGAGAAGGAAAAGTTGACGGCGGCCGCGGCGGAGGCGACGAAGAAGAACCTGAGCGCCGCCGGCTTGAACGACATGGCCCGCGTCGACCTCGTCGTCGAGGCCGTATTCGAGGATGTGAACGTCAAACGTGAGCTGTATCAGCAGCTCGCCAAGATCATGCCGGCGGATGTTGTGCTGGCGAGCAATACGAGCAGCATCTCGGTCAGTCAGCTCGGCGCCCTGAGCGGCCGGCCCGAGCAGTTCATCGGCATGCACTTTTTCAACCCGGTGCCGATGATGAAACTCGTCGAGGTCGTTGTGGGGCTGAAAACCGCCGAGCCGGTCGTTGAGTTCATCTCGAATTTGTCGAAAGAGCTGGGCAAGACGCCGCTGCGGGTCAAGGATCACCCCGGTTTCGTGAGCAACCGCGTGTTGATGCCGCTGATCAACGAGGGGATCGCGGTGTATGCCGATGGCGTCGCGGACCCGGCCACCATTGACGAGGTAATGAAGCTCGGTTGTGCCCACACGATGGGCCCGCTAGCGACGGCGGACCTGATCGGTCTCGATGTGTGCCTCAATATCATGGAAGTCCTGCACCGCGACCTCGGCGAGGACCGCTATCGTCCGCACCCGGTGCTGCGGACGATGGTCCGCGCGGGCCTGCTGGGCCGCAAGACCGGACGTGGGTTTTTTGATTATTCTGCGAAATAGCGTCCTGCTGCCGTGCACTGCTGGTTCACGGCCAGCGCGCGCGGCTCTGACAAAGACAGGTGATCGATGGCCAATGAGAAATCTCAAACTGAAATCGTGCTGACAAAAGAAGGCGCCGTCGCGACGGTCCGCTTCGTACCCGCTTCGGGCGTCAACATCTTCTCCTCGCGCGTCATCGGCGACCTCGGGATCGTCGTCGAGAAGCTCGCCACGGACACCCGTGTGCGGTTCGTCGTCTTCCGCGGCGACGGCAAGGTCTTCCTCGCGGGCGCCGACATCAGCGAGATGAGCGCCTTTACCGAGGATCAGGGCCGCGCGTTCGCCCGCCATGGGCACAACGTGTTCAACGCGATCGAGGCGCTGCCGCAGATCACCATCGCCGCCATGAATGGCCACGCCCTCGGCGGCGGCTGCGAGTTGGCGGTGTCGTGCGACTTTCGACTGCTGGTCAAAGACGGCAGAATCGGCTCGCCGGAGACCCGGCTGGGCCTGATTCCCGGCTGGGGCGGCACGTTACGCCTGCCGCGGTATGTCGGCCTGGGCGTGGCCCGCAGGCTGCTCTTCTCGGGTGAGGCCATCAGCGCGGAGGAAGCGCACCGTATTGGCCTGGTCGACGAAGTCGTGCCCTCGGCGGCGGAGATAGACGCCGTGCTGCAACGCTGGTTCAAGCAACTGGCCCCCGGTTCGCCCGCGGCGATCGCCCGCTGCAAGCAGTCCCTGCGGCTGAAGGACGAGATCGAGGAATTCGCCAAGTGCTTCAGTTGCTCGGATTCGAAGGAAGGTACGTCGGCGTTTCTGGCAAAAAAGCCGCCGAGTTGGGCGAATTGGCCCTCGTAGGGCGGGCTGTGCCCGCCGTTTGATCCGATCCGGCCGCGCGCCTGGAATGGTAGTGTCGGGTCCGAGTAATGTCCGCCAGCCCTGGGAGGCAGGCTCATGCCACTCGCCGTCGTCAACATGGCCATGCTCCAGTGCATGTGCGGCGCCGCGCCAACGCCGCTCACAGTCACCAGTAATATGCAGGTGATGATCGGCAATCAGCTCACGGGGACCATCATGGACTTCGCGCCGATGGCTAATATCAAGCCGTTTGGGCCGTGTACGATCCTGACATCTGCGGCCAGTGGCGTGCCGACGCCCTGTGTGCCCGCGGCGCCGGCCCCGTGGACTCCGGGTGCCGCGAAAACCATGATCGGCTATTTCCCAGCACTGCAGCAGAGCGACAAGCTCACCTGCGCGGTCGGGGGATGATCTCGATCATCAACCCAGGGCAGATGACGACGCTGGTTTCGTAGCGGTTGCCGACAAAGCCCCGCAAGCGTGTTACGCCACACGACCCCGGCGACGAATAACCAGCACGCCCAAGGCCGCCAGCACGGCCGTCCCCGGTTCTGGCACCACCAAACCGGCCAGGTCGATCAACTCGGCCATGCCGCCACGGACAACGTGTCGGCCGAATTCCCAATCGAGGTGGGGGTTGTCATACACATCGGTCGGCTGGTGGTATTCGGCATTCGACCCTTGGTACCAGGTTTCGGGCGTGGTGTGCTCCGTCAGCCGAATCGCGCTGTAGCCGTACTCCCAAAAGGGCGAATGGTCGGAGTTGCCGTAGTTGTCGATGCTGACTTCCACGTCAATCGGGGTGTAGGCCGCGTACTTGGCGACCAGTTCCTGCGCCAGCCAGGACGACGCTGCGTTCGTGAGAATGTCCAGGTCGTAATCGGGGTCGGGTTCCTGGCTATCCCAGCCGGGATGCAGGATCATGTCCAGGTTAATCACGCCGGCGATGTTCTCTCCGCCGCTGTGCACGGCCTGGGCGTACCTTCGGCTGCCGAGCAACCCGTCCTCCTCGCCGGAAAACGCGATGAAGCGCAGGGTGCCCTCGAACTGATACTGCGAGAGAATCCGCGCCGCGGTGAGCACGGCCGCCGTCCCGCTGCCGTTGTCGTCGGCGCCGACGGTATTGGCCAGCGTGTCGTAGTGGGCACAAATGACGTAAACATCCTGCGGGCGCGTCGTGCCCGTGATCTCGGCCACCACGTTGGGCGAATAGCTGTAGTTGAAGATCTGCTGAAACGTGCTGAGCCCGAAACCCTGGAACTGACTCGTGATCCAGTCGCCCGCGATGTTGCCGCCGTCGCCCACGGCCCAACGATTCGGCAGATAAACGCCCGGATACACCGGGTCCACGCCCGCCAGGACGCGGAGGTACGACTGGTACTCGGCCACGGTGACCTGGTTGATGACGTCTTCGATGGCGTCTGCGTGCGCAGGGCGTGCGAACAGTGCAACGCAGACCCAAGCGAGCCCGAATACGACGCGTCTCATAAAACACTCCTGTGTGCAGACCCTTACTAATGCCCCTGCGACTTATAGGCTGTCTGAAGCGCGGAATTCAAGCGCGGCCTGCGAAAACGCCGTCAGAGCCGCTGGCGCGCTCGTCTCTACGGGCGGAGGGCGCTCAGCAGCGCGACAAAGGGATCGATATCGTCAAAACCGACCAGCCCGTCACGGTTGCAATCCCCGTTCATGATATTGCAGTTCGGGTACTGGATGGGGTAGCCAGCGGGATCGGTCAGGGCCAGCACGAACGGGTCGATGTCGTCGAAATCTACGCTACCGTCGCAATTCAGGTCGCCGATGGGCATGGCCCCGGCCAGGCCGGCCAACGCAACCACGGCGCCGCGGATGGCGTGCCGCCCGAACTCCCAATCGAAATCCGGGTTGTCCATCGCGTCCGTGGGCTGGTGATACGTGTCGTTCGAGCCCCCCCAAATCTCCCACACCGTGTTTTCATGCACTCCGACCGCGTTGTAGCCCCACTGCCAGAAGGACCAGTGGTCAGACACGGCGTCCGCATCGACGTGCACCTGGTAGTCGATGGGCGTATACTGGGCATATTGCTGAGACAGGTACTCCGCCAACCAGCTCGAACCCGGGTCGGTCGCAATATCGAGGTCGTAATCCGGATCGGGTTCCGCGTTGTCGAAACCGGGGTGCAGAATCATGTCGAGGTTGATCGCCGCGACGATGTTCTCGCCGGAGAGGTAGGCACCGTGCGCATAATCCAGACTGCCAACCATCCACTGTTCTTCGCCGGAGAACGCGATGAAGCGGACGGTCGCGTCGCACCGGTAGTGCCCGAGAATTCGAGCCGCGGTCATGACGGCGGCGGTGCCGCTGCCATTGTCGTCACAGCCGGGTGTGCCCGGCACAGCGTCGTAGTGTGCGCAGATGATGTAGACGTCGTCCGGCCGTGTGCTGCCGCGGATTTCGCCGATCACGCTGGGGCCATAAGTCCAGTTGAAAATGTGGTAGCTCGGCTCGAGGCCCGCGCTGGCAAAGTGGTTGTAGATGTAATCGCCGGCCACGTAGATGCCCTGCACTCCCAGCGACCAGCGGTCCGGGATGTGGTAGTTGGTCCCCGGCGCCGGATCAACACCGGTGAGCACCCGCAGGTACGATTGGTATTCAGCGATGGAGACCTGGTCCGCGATGTCCCCGAGCAGGTCGGCGTACGCCTGATAAGTGGTGAAACCTCCGAGTGCGATGGCGACGCCAATGAGCAAGCGTGTCATAACCCGACTCCCGGAACCGGCGCACAGCGTGCGCGCGGCTCGCCAGATTATAGGCCCGCGGATTTCTCGATTTCAAGTAGAGACCGATAATTGTCACAGGATCTTGGGTGTGCTCCGGTGTCCAAGGGCCGCCGCGTTGGCATGCGGGTTGGCCTAGAGCGGCCGCGTGTCGTTGTCGCGCAGGCACGTCTGAATGGCCGGCAGAGGGAATAGATCGCCGGTATTTATGCCCGGGCAATGCCCGGCCGTCGTTTCCCACGCCCGCGGAGACTTGAGGTTGGATTTCCAAAACGGCCACGTGCGGCACTGCACGGGGCGGACGGGGTGAATTCGGCAGGTGGTCTTACCGTCGGGGTTACGCTGAAGAAACTCGCAATCCCCGCCGGGCAGCTCCAACAGACTGAGGCCGCGGCCGACGCGCCGGATGTGCTGACGGGCGAATTGTTCAGCGGTTAATCCCGCAAACGCAGCGATTTGCGCACTCTCAACGTGGTCGACCCAAACGTACCCGGGTGTACCGCTGCAGCAATTTCCGCACTGCGTGCAGGAAAACCGCAGTCCGTCGGCAAACCAGGGCAAGGCGGCTGCGGGAGCGGTCACGAAATCTTCCCGCAGCACTTCTTGAACTTCTTCCCGGAGCCGCACGGGCACGGGTCGTTACGCCCGGTCGATTTGCTCGCGTGGGCCTGCTCGACGGGCACGTCGGGGATCGGGGGAGCGTCGGGATCGACCACTTCGTTCGTCAGCTTCTTCT
This sequence comes from Phycisphaerae bacterium, assembly GCA_020058145.1. Lineage (GTDB taxonomy): Bacteria > Planctomycetota > Phycisphaerae > UBA1845 > Fen-1342 > JAGVEP01. The sequence continues at coordinate 7,288 of JAGVEP010000116.1, forward strand.
TTTCCTGCATTCGCTCGTAGTGTTTGGCAAAGCGGTCCACGTTTTCGGGCATACGGCACACCTCGCTGGTTTTTGCGTCATTATACGTTAAGTCGGCGGCGACAGGGGGAGGATAAGAATAGGCGGAGCGCGCCAAGTCAAAAAAACTGCTTGACGAACTGGCGACGGGCAATTATGTAGCCGCGCACTAGACGAGAATCGCCTTACAAGGAGCGTGGCGATGTTCCAGAGATTCGAGCTTACCGAGTGGGAGCGGCCAAACGTGATCGGCGTGGGGCTGCTGGAAGATGAGCCCGCGGGAGCGGCCGTCGCGCCGGATGCGGAAGAGGTGGAAAGTGGACATGCCCCGGCGATCGGCGTGGGCGGGTTGCGGGGCGACGCGCGCCGCAAGTCCGCTGAAGAAGATGAGGATTTTGAGGACGAGGAGTTCGGGGACGACGAGGACGAAGCCGAGGACGAGGAGGGTCTCGACGACGAATTCGAGGACGATGAGCTCGAGGAGGATGATCTGGACGACGACCTCGACGAAGACGCAGACGAAGACGAGGACCTGTAGCGGTCGCGGTGACCGCCTACAGTCGGCCGGGGCGACCCGACGATAACGTTGGGTATGACGCCGGACAAGCAAGCTTGCGAAACCGCGCGGCAGGATGACGTTCTGCCCCGTGCTGACGGGCAGATCTTGCCTGCCTCCGCAGCGGCGAAAGACGGTGCCTCGGTAGGGGGGGCGCAACCCTGCGCGGCGCTCGAGGTGGCGGACGACCGTCGCGGGAGCGGTGGGCGCCCGGGGGATGACCGCTGTGCCGCCATCGATCGGCGTTCGAGCTTGGACCGACGGCGTGGTCCTGGCCGCCGGCGAACGGACTACCGTCGTGCCGCTGAAGAAGGGCACATGAATGAGGAGCAACTGGACTTCCTCAAGGCGGTGGACGAGTACAAACGGGTAAACGACCGGCCGTTTCCGGCGTTAACTGAGATTTTGGACATCGCGCTGTACCTGGGGTACCGGAAGGTCGCGCCGGTAGGGGAGTTCAAGCTCTGCAAGGGCCGTCAGACGCCGCTGCGGGAACCGAAGGCCGACGCGTCGCCTCAGTAACGCGGCTGCGGCGGAGGCGGTCGCGACCACGTCAGAACGCGAAGCGCCAGCGAGCGATGGCTGCCGGTCCACGCTCGCTGGCGCTTCGCGTTCTGAACTCACTCGCTGGCGCTTCGTCTTCTGAGTCGCTCGCTGGCGCTTCGCGTTCTGACGAGAGGCGCCGACGCGAAACCGTGGCCAGGAACCCTGACCCCGCCTTGACACCCGGGGACAAGCTGCGTAGCCTACATTATTCTGTAACGCCTGGGAGCGGTGCGCCGGCGCAGGGCCCTCCGGCGGCCGGGAATCTTTCGCGCCGTCGTCGTCGGCCAGAGCACTCGGAGTATTCGGACCTATGCTACCGGTAACAAAAAAAAGCAAGATGCGCAAACGGACGCGACGCTCACACCATGCGCTGCGGCCCGTGGCGCTGCTGGCGTGTCCGCAGTGCGGCCAAGCCAAACTCCCGCACGCTGCGTGCAAGAACTGCGGATACGTCAACGCGCATACGCGCATTGAGGTCGCCAAGGAGGAGTAACAGGAGGCTCCCGTGCGGATCGGCATCGACGCGATGGGCGGTGACTTCGCGCCGCGTGAGGTGATCCGCGGCGCGCAACTCGGACTGCGCTACCTGTCGGCCGACGATCGTTTAGTGCTCTTCGGTCCGCGCGACGTCGTGGCAGCGCACTGCCGCGAAATCGGACTTGCGGACCCGCGCGTCACCGTGCAGCACTGTCCCGAAGTAATCGGGATGGACGAATCGCCGATGGAGGCCCTGCGGCAGAAACGGCAGTCGAGCATCGTCCGCATGGCGGTGGCGGCGGCCGAGGAGCAGGTCGACGCGGTCATTTCGGCCGGCAACACCGGGGCGTTCGCCGCGGCTTGTCAACTGAAGGTCGGCGCACTCGACGGCGCTTCGCGGCCGGGCATCGCGGTGGCGATTCCGAGCTTTCACGGACCGGTGCTGGTCTGCGACGTCGGTGCGAACGTCGCGCCGAAGCCGCACCACCTGCACGAATACGCCCGCATGTGCGTGTGCTACTCGCGCGTGATCCTCAAGACCAAAAGCCCGCGCGTCGGGCTGATGTCCATCGGCGAAGAAGCCGGCAAGGGGAGTGCGCTCGTCAAGGAAGCGGGCCGGCTGCTGGAGCAAGATCCGAGCGTGCCGTTCGTCGGAAACGTCGAAGGACGCGACCTGTTTGCCGGCCAATGCGATATCGCGATCTGCGACGGCTTTGTCGGCAACGTCATCCTGAAGCTGACCGAGGGACTGGCCGAGGGGCTGTTCAAGACGATCGTGCAGGAAATCAAGAACGAAAGCGCCGAGCTCCTGCCGCACTTCGAGCCGATTGTTGACACCATCTGGAAACGCCATGATTTCGCCGAGTATGGGGGCGCGCCGCTGCTCGGCCTGCGCCGCACGGCGATTATCTGCCACGGGCGCAGCGACGGGCGGGCCATCAGCAACGCGATCCGGGTGGCCGTTGAGCAACTGAAGGCCGATCTGGTGGGCGTCATCGCGGAAGCCCTAAAGCAAGAGGTCACGACATGAAGGTGTCGTGGCCGGTCGAAATCGTTGGGACCGGCGCGTACCTGCCGGCGCGGGTCATCACGAATGCAGAACTTGCGCAGCGGGTGGACACCTCCAACGAGTGGATTGTCCAGCGCACCGGCATCCGTGAGCGGCGGCAAATCGCACCCGGCGAGGCCACCCTGGCGCTGGCGACCCATGCCAGTCGCGCCGCGCTGGCAGACGCCCACGTTACGCCCGCCGAAATCGACCTCATCATCGTCGCCACCGCCACCCCGGAGCAGCCGCTGCCGGCGACGGCGTGTCTGCTGCAGGCGGCCCTGGGTTGCCGCTGGGTGCCGGCGTATGACCTGGCGGCGGCGTGCAGCGGGTTCGTGTACGCGTTCACCCAGGCCGCGCAGAGCCTCATCAACGATTTGGCGCAGACGGTCCTGGTGGTGGGGGCGGAGTGTCTCACCACGGTGACCGACCCGCTGGACCGCCAAACGTGCATTCTCTTCGGCGACGCGGCCGGGGCCGCGGTGCTGCGGCGGTGTGCCGACCCGCAGCGCGGCGTAATGGCGTTGTGCCTGGGGGCCGACGGCGGGCGGGGCAAGTTGATTTACATACCCGCGGGCGGTTCACGCGAGCCGGCGTCTTTGCGAAGCGTGAACGAGCGGCTGCACTTCATGCGGATGCAGGGCCGCGAGGTTTACAAGTTCGCGGTCACGCAGATGCAAGCGATCATTGAACAGACGTGTGCCGACGCCGGCGTCAGCGTGGACGAGGTGGCTCTGCTCATTCCGCACCAATCGAACCTGCGGATCATCGAATCTGCTTGCGAGCGCGCCGGCGTGCCGATGGAGAAGGTCGCCGTCAACATCGACCGCTTCGGCAACACGTCGTCGGCCTCGGTGGCGGTCGCACTCGACGAAGCCCGGCGGACAGAGCGGATCAAGCGGGGCGATCTGGTCTTACTGGTCGCTTTTGGTGCCGGACTGACCTGGGGCTCGACTCTGCTGAGGTTATGACGTGAGCTACGCGGCCATTTTTCCCGGGCAGGGGGCGCAACTGGTCGGCATGGGCCGCGACGTGGCGGAGAAGTACCCCGCCGCGGCCGAAATCTACGTCCAGGCCGACGGAATTCTAGGGTTTAAGCTCTCCGAGCTGTGCTTCAACGGACCGGCGGAGCGGCTTAACGCGACCGATATTCAACAGCCGGCGATCTTCGCCACGAGTGTCGCGCTCTTCCGCGCCGCGGTCGCCGCCGGGCGGTTCAAAGCCGAGGCCTTCGCTGCGGTAGGGGGTCTGAGCCTCGGCGAGTACACCGCGCTGCACTTGGCGGGAGCTATGTCGCTGGCCGATGCACTGCGGCTCGTGTACCGCCGCGGGCAGCTCATGCAGGCGGCGGCGGAGCGGGCGGCGGGCGGGATGGTCTCGTTGCTCGGTGGCGACGAAGCCGCCGTACTCGGCCTGTGCGAACGCGTGCGTGCGCAGGGCCGCGTGGGACCCGCGAACTACAATTGTCCAGGACAGATCGTGATCTCGGGCGACAAGCTCGCCTGCGATGCGGCGGCGGAATTAGCCGGCGAGTTTGGCCTGCGCGCCGTACCGCTGCCGGTGGCCGGCGCCTTTCACAGCGAACTGATGCGTTCGGCGGCGGAGGGGCTGCGGACGGCGCTGGCCGCGTGCGACATCACGCGTCCGAAAGTCCGGGTCATCGCGAACGTAAACGCCGACTATCATGCCGAGCCTGCTGCGATTCGCGAGTCGCTGTATCAGCAGGTCGTCAGCCCCGTCCGCTGGCAAATGTGCGTCGAGCGACTGATCGCCGACGGGTGCAGCGAGTTCTGGGAAGTCGGCCCGAACCGTCACTTGACCGGAATGATGCGCAAGATCAACCGGTCGGCCAAGATCACGAACGTGAGCACCGCCGCCGACCTGACGCCCGCCTCGAACTGAGCGGCGTTCGCCAAAACAGGAGCACGAAAATGCAGGATTTGCAGGGACAAGTCGCGATCGTTACCGGTGCAGCCCGCGGAATTGGCCGCGCCATTTGCCTGGAACTCGCGGGGCACGGCGCCAACATCGTCGCGACGGACCTGCTCGCGGACCAGCTCGATGAGACCGTGGCCAAAGTGCAGGCCCTCGGTGTGAAGGCGGTGGCCGAAGTGGCCAACATCGCCGAACCGACGGTCGTGGACCGGCTGGTCGAAACCACGATCGAGAAATTCGGCAAGCTCGACATCATGGTCAACAATGCCGGCATCACCCGCGACACGCTCGTCCTGTCGATGAGCGACGAGCAATGGGATGCCGTCCTGAACGTGAACCTGCGGGCCGTGTTCCTCGGAACCCGGGCGGCGGCCAAAGTCATGCTGCGGCAGCGCGGCGGGCGCATTATCAACATGGCGAGCTTCTCAGGTCTGTCCGGCAACGCTGGGCAGGCTAACTACGCCGCCAGCAAAGCCGGCGTGATCGGTCTGACCAAATCGGTGGCGAAGGAACTGGCCAAGCGCGGCGTGCTCTGCAACGCGGTCGCGCCGGGCTTCATTGCCACCGACATGACCAATGTGCTGCCCGAAAAGGTCAAGGAAACGGCGAAAATGATCATCCCGATGCAGCGCCTGGGCGAGGCGGAGGAAGTCGCGCGAGTAGTTGCGTTCCTGGCCGGGCCCGCGTCGAGCTATGTGACCGGGCAAGTCATTTCTGTGGACGGCGGCTTGCACATGTAGGTTGTTTCGCTTCCGACCCGCGCGCGCCAATCCGAACCCGCCCTGCAAAGGGCGGGCCAATCCGAGCCGCGCGCGCCAGCAAGCGATCTATCCGAGCCGCGCGCGCCAGCAAGCGATCTATCCGAGCCGCGCGCAAGCGAGCGAAAGGTCACCAAGATGATCATGCGTGTGTACCCCCCCTGTTGAGCACCTTGGACGAATGGTTCCGAAAAAAGGGGCGTTTCGCCTGCCCGGGGGTCAAGGGTCTCAAGAGTCTCATGTTTATGTGGGTCGTAAATGAGACTCTTGAAATTGGGACACAAGGCACGGAGGCACAAAGGCACGAAGGGACGGAGGGAAGGGGGAAATGCAGAATGCTGAATGCAGAATGCGGCGCGCAAGGCGAAAACGTGGGAACGGGAAAGCGGCGGATAGAGCGTAGCGACATGCTCATGCTAGGAACTATAGCATGATTGGCGGGGCGGGACCGACGAGTGGTATCCGGTGGCGGGTTTGGGCGGATTTTGGCGGAGGAAGCTAACCGCTGAGCGAAGTTGCGAGTAGCGAATGACGGGGATTCACCACAGAGGCACCGAGGCACAGAGAGGAGCGGGGAAAATGCAGAATGCAGAATTGCCGGCCACGCGAACACCTGCGAGTGTGGCAAGGTGAGAACGTGGGAACGCGCGCTGGCGTCAGGCGAACTGCGGGGGGAGAGCCGCGACAATCTGCATGGTCTCCAGGCTTACGCGGATGACTTGGCCGACTAGGCGGACGATGTACTGCGGGTCGTCCGCGCGGTTGGGGTCGGAGGTGATGCCGCTGCGGGGGTCGGTGTAGACCTGGTACTGGTCGATGACCCATTCGAGGGCGGAGCGGTTGCCGAGGCGGTAGGTGAAGGCTTCGGGCGGGATGACCCGACAAATGCTCCTCATTCGCGTGCGTCACACTCCTTCTACATTGGAGCTTAGGATCGGCAACGCGAAGAGCGGCGCGCGCCGAAGCAGACTCAACCGTTTGTTCGGGGTGTTACCGACGAGACTCGGGCGATTCGTCCCTGTGGACTTTAGGACAAAATGTCCGCCTTGGTAATCAAGAACGCGCAGTTTTCGTTTGAATCGCTGCCCCGCATACTGGCTTAAATCGAGCATGTAAACCTCGGCCCTGTGTCCCGCGTGATGCTCATCGGATAGACTCGGATCGATTAGGTGTATCAACCGAAGGTCCATAAGGGCCTCAAGCAGTTTATATTCCTTTGAGCACTTTTCCTTATCGCGAAAGTCAATGCGAAAACAGCTCCAGTTCTTTTCGTCGACACAGAAAGCACGTACGCGCTGAAGGGCGTCTAGAACCCGGCGGCTCTGTTCTCGAGCCGAGGCGGCGTCATCCTCAAGTTCATCGAGCTTCTTTTGCTTTGCATCTCCTGCCGCCTTATTGACGTCCTGCACACCGACACGTTGGGCCTTTTCTCGCTGCTGCGCGACTTGAGTTGAACTGCCACATAGTGTCAAATAATCTCGTGGTACCGCGCCGGACGCCAGCACCAAGCGGTCCAGCGCGTCCGGTGAAACCACATGCGTCACACTGGCTATTCCGCAATGCGTGGCATAGCTAAGAAGGACGCTCTCTAAAAAAGCCTTGGCGCTCTGTGGGTCTTGCAAGGTCACGTCGAGGTCTATATATGCCGAGTCGTGCCCAGTCTGAAGGCCAAGCTGCTTCTCGGAATCGAACCATCTTGCGAGATGCTGAATTGCAGCCACCTTCATCCACGCATCACAATCTCGCACCGTTCCGTGTACCATGTCTAGCATGTGAGCTTGCTCGTCCCGTTCCAGGTAGTGAAAATCGTCCAGGAACAGGTAGAGTCGCTTGCCAGAGTACTCCAAGAACTTCCGCAGTGTGCTATTGAGACGCGGAACCAAGCGGGCTACCGTGGTTATGTCCGGCGTTGCCGCGGCCAACATTCTCTTGACATCTTCGTCCAGAGCGCTGACCTGGGCGACGAATCGCGAAATCTGCGGGCGCACCCTTTGGTCGGCCTGAAATATCTCGACCAGCTTTTCACATACGAGTAGGAAGGCCCGGTCCGCGCTTTCCCGGCGGTATGTTTGTATGTTTAGCCATAGGCAGAGGTGCCCCTGTTCCTCGACGCGTCTCTTTGCCTCCACAAGTAGTGCGGTTTTTCCGGCGCCACGCCGTCCAAAGACCAGGTGATGGCGCGGGGCGGTCACAGTTGCCAGGTTGTTTTGCGCGTCGGGCACGTAGGCGAGGCTAGGCTGTATTTCGGACGTGCGAGAGCGTGCCGTTAACAAATGCACGAACTCGACCAATCGGGGATCCGATATAGCTCGTACACGCGTCGCACCAGTCGGCGACGTAGCCTGCTCCGCGGCCTTAACTGTGACGAAGCCCGCAAACCCTTGGGCAGCTAGTTGACGGTCTAGATCGTTAGCCAGCTCGATAGCGCGCGGGAAGTCCTCAGCCGCGACCCGCACAATGATGATCGACTCTTCGGGGTAGTTTCGTACATCGATTTGCTCGAGGCGAATTCGGCGGCCGGCAAAGGCCTCCGTGACTAAGTGTTCTGCATCTATCGTGGGTTCTGTCTTCATCTCAGCCCCTTGCATCCTCTGTGGGACAGGTACGCGCGCGAAAGCCGCATAAGCTCGGCCGCGTCGCGACGGATAGCTACCGCCTGTTTTCGCCACGCGCGAATATCGCGCGGATACGGATCATAGTCAGCAGCGTTGCGCGCGAGCCGGGCATCCTTGAGTTTGTTTGACCAAGTGGCGGCGCTCGGAAAGTCATTCGGAACATGCCCAGGTAGCTCAGCGTGAGCCTCATGATCGTCGCCGTCATGATAAACGTACGCCGCTGCACGAATTGCGTGATACATTGCGTAATACAGTCGGCTTATCGCGGCGCGGAGTTGCGGCTGAGCCAAACCCAGAAGAGACTCACCGTCGCGCCGGTGCAGTGCTGCCAGCCGCCACCGGTCGCGGGCTACCAGCAGCTTTAGCTCGTCGATTTCCATCCCGGAGTCGTGGCAGAGCGAAACCCCTTCGCGCCAGCTTGATAGCTGGACGTTCCGCGCTTTGCCGACGCGGAGCAACCGTTGATGAGAAAGACGTACTTTCGCCATGCTAGCCGGCCCCTTTATTCCGAACTCAAGTGCTAGACGGGACCACACTCAGTCTACGCGTTTAGCCGGAGAATCGCAAATCTGTGAGCTGAGCATCGGGTAGCCGGCCTTGCGTTTCTTGGCGATCTCGGCGTCGAGGTTGTCGGCGGTGTCCTTGGCCTCCCAATAGCCGCGGACAAGGTTCAGGTGGTCCTTGAAGGTGCCGTCGGGGCGGATGGAGCGGCTGACAGGCGAGACGCCTGTCGCACCCACCTTCTTTTCGTGCTCGGCGATGAGGGTCCAGCCGTACTGCTTGCCGACTTCGGCCAGCAGGGCGTGGAAGGCGGGGCGGGTGCCCATTTCGTAGAGGACGTGCTGGTGGGCGAGGTCTTTGAGCGCGGCGTAGTACTTGTCGATCAGCTTCGGCAGCTTGGCGGCTGGCTTTGGCTTACGCGATGGCGAAGGTTCGGTGGGCAAGGGTTGATCCCGCAGTTTTCTTCTGGCGAACTGGAACCGCGACACATGATACACGCGGGGCGGGCAGCTTGCCCGGCGGCCCGTGATTTGTCCGCAGATTACGCAGATTTCGCAGAGGGGAGGGCTGCTGGATGTTGGCGGTGGCGCGGAAGCCGAATGGCGGACGGGATTGACCGCTTGCTGGCGCGCGCGGCTCCACATTGATCGCTTGCTGGCGCGCGCGGCTCCACATTGATCGCTTGCTGGCGCGCGCGGCTCGGATTGGTCCACCCCTTGCGGGGTGGGTTCGGATTCCCGCCATCGCTTCAAAAGTGCGGCTGCCTCCGTCCCTCCGTGCGTCCGCGCCTTCGTGCCTTCTTGACTTACGCCTCGCCAGCGCACAGATTATTGGGCCGGTGGAACCCGACGGTTCCGTTTCTGCGGCGTGCTCGCGCCGCTGCGTGCCTGGGTGCCGATATTCCTGGCGGAGACCCTTATGGCCAATACTCGCAAAGCGACGCGCATCGGAATCATGACTGGCGGGGGCGATTGCCCCGGCCTTAACGCTGTGATTCGCGTGGTCACCCGCGCCGCGATCCATCAGCTCGGGATCGAAGTAATCGGCATCGAGGACGGGTTCCTTGGGCTGATCCGCAATCGGATGCGGCACCTGACGAGCGACGATGTGTCCAACATTCTTACGGTAGGGGGGACCATCCTCGGGACGAGCAATAGGGCTGACCCGGTGCGCTTCGCCATCGGCAAAGACGCGAGCGGGATGCCGATTTTCGAGGACGTCACGCCGCGCGTGCTGGAGCACGTCGCCGAACGCGGGCTCGATGGGGTCGTGTGCATCGGCGGCGATGGCACGATGACCGGGGCGGCGGCACTCATCAAGCGCGGCCTGCCGTGCATTGGCGTGCCCAAGACGATCGACAACGACATGCTGCACACGGAGATCACGTTTGGCTTCACGACGGCTGTCCAGACCGCGACGGAGTGCATCGACCGCATTCACTCGACGGCCAGCAGCCACCACCGGGTGATGTTGGTCGAGCTCATGGGTCGCAACGCCGGGTGGTTGACACTGCACGCCGGCCTGGCCAGCGGCTGTGACATCCTGCTGATCCCGGAGATTCCGTACGATCTGGACGCAGTTTGCGAAGCCTGCGAACGCCGCAGCAAGCGCGGGAAACGCTTCACGCTCATCGCGGTGTCGGAAGGCGCGGCGCCGAAAGGGGGGCACCAGACCGTCGAGAAGATCGTACACGACAGCCCGGACCCGATACGGCTCGGCGGCGTCAGCACGGTGCTGGCCGCGCAGATTTCGGAGCGTACGCACCTAGAAACGCGGGCCACGATCCTCGGGCACGTGCAGCGGGGGGGTACACCCGTCGCCTTCGACCGCGTGCTGGCCACGCGTTTCGGCTTCAAGGCCATCGAGCTGGTCGCCGAGGGGGCGTGGAACCAGTTGGTCGTGCAGCAGAATGGCCACACCAGCACCGTGCCGATCGAATCCGTCGCCGGCCGGCAGCGCACGGTGCCGCTCGACGATCCACTGATCGCGATGGCCCGCGCGGTCGGCACGGCGGTCGGGGATTGAACTTCGGCCCTGCGCTCCGTTACATTCCGGCAACACCGATGACTGGTTGGCGAGCCGCCAACGTTACGGACGAGGACTGAAGGCATGCCCAGCATACTCTGCGAGCACTGCACTGCGGCTTGCTGCCGCTACATCGCGTTGCCCCTGGATGCCCCCGAAACCCCCGCCGACTTCGAAGATATCCGCTGGTTTCTAATGCACGAGCACGTGTCCGTTTTTGTCGAAGACGGCGACTGGTACGTCGCGTTCCAGACCCCGTGTCGGCATCTTCAGCCAGATCACCGCTGCGGCGTTTACCGCACCCGGCCCAAGATTTGCCGCACGTACACGACCGACGACTGCGATTACCACTCCGGCGACTACAACTGGGAGCAGCATTTCACGGCCCCGGAGCATCTGGACGCGTATCAGCGTGAACAGCCCGCCAACGGGCGCTCCCGCGGCCGTCGCGGCAGCGGCAATGGCAAGCGGAAACGGCGTCTGCCGGCGCCGGGTTCCAACGGTCACGCCCAGGACCGGTGTGGAACGGCGCTGCCGATCCTGCTGGCGAGCCAGCGTCCGTAGTGTACTGCCTCAGAAGAATGCGGTCGCATCCGTTCGGGGAGCATCGGCCTCTGGCCGGTGCGAAAAGCCGCTTCGCACCGGCGGGACGCCGATGCTCCCCGTGCCGATACGTCGCAATTATTGCGAGGCAGTACAGTAGCCACATGCGTGGTGGAGGCGAGCCGGGGGGGCGGGGCGGGCTGTAGCGGCCCTTGGAGACGGCAGTGCTGGCGGCGCGCGTAACACGCAACGTCCGATAAGAGATATTATGTTGAGTTATACACCCCGCGGCTCGACCCGCAGTGGCTTTGCTATCCCGGTCCGCTCCGGGACCTCGGCTATTGCCGCTGGCGCCGCTCCGGCTGTTCCGCCGGTGCGCGGTCACGCGGCTTGGGCAACTGGTCCAGACCTGTTCGTTGCAGAATCTCTAGCGTCTTGTTGTTGTAGTCAAATGCGTAGACGATCATCTGCTTGGCGGCGGCGTCCACGACCACGACGGCCTCGGTGGTCGCAGAAATCTGCTGCGTGAGCAGGACATAGTCGCCGCCGCGGTCGTTCATTCCGGTCGCGCCGGCCGGCTGTTGCGACACAAAAAGGAAGCCGACAAATAGCACGCACGCCGTGACGGCCAAAACGCCGATCGCAAACGTTTTCGTGTCAACGGCGGCGGATTGCTCTGTGTTCATGGGAGCGCTCACGGGTTATTCCGGAAATCGCGTTCGAGGTCGCGATAGCCAGCGTATTCGATGTTGTTGGTGCCTTTGACGAAGTAGAAACAGTGCAGCGTGCGCTCACGCAGGTCGAGCATGTACAGGGCGTCGAACTGGCTCTGTATCTGGCCGGTTACCACCAGGTAATTGCCCGCCAGGCCCGTCCCCTGGGCCAGGGCGGTCCGCGGAGTCGCAGCGAAGAGCGCGATCCCGGTCAGCAGCACGAGATTGGCGCACACCAGCACCGTGAGCAGCAGTCGTTTCCGCATGTTCGCGCTCCGTTCGGTTAGAACATGGGCGGCATCAGTCCAGGTGCGACCGATGCGGGTTCTTGAAAGCGATCAGCACGCAGGCAGCGATGAAGAGCGAGCCGGCGATCCACTGAATATAGTTGTCCGCGCGTTGCATATACGTGATGCCCGGCTCTTCAAAAGGCTTCTCCGCGTCGCCTTCGGCGGCATAAGTCATCGGTGCCAGCCAGCCAAGCAGCAGTCCGGCGGCGAGGGCGTGCGGCAGCCAGCGCAGGCCGCGTCGATGGTGCATGATCAGGCTCCGCTTCAGGACTTTCAAGACGGGCGTATCGTAGTGTTGGAGCGGGCGCGCGGCAAGCGGCCCCGCCCCCCTGCCGAACGTGCGACTCGCCGGCTTGAGATTCGCCGTGCGCGCCGCTATCCTCACCGGACTACCTCCGAGTAGGAGTTGCGACTGTCACAGGCGCACCTGAGACCAGAACAGGACTCCGAATTCACCCAAACTGAGAACGGATGCAGTTATGAGTAACCAAGCTCGCCGAGTGATCATCATGGGCGCCGCGGGGCGCGATTTTCACGATTTCAATACGTTTTGGCGGGACAACCCGGAGTTCGAAGTGGTCGCGTTCACGGCGACGCAGATTCCGGACATCGAAGGCCGGGTGTACCCCCCCGAGCTCTCGGGCGCACGCTACCCGCAGGGCGTTCCGATTTACGCCGAGACGGAGGTGACGGACCTGATCCGCAAGCACAGCATCGACCTGTGCGCGCTGGCCCATTCCGACCTGGCACACGAAGAGGTCATGCACAAGGGCGCCCTGGTGAATGCGGCCGGGGCCGATTTCGTCATGCTCGGGCATCGGCACACGATGCTCAAGAGCAAAAAGCCCGTCATCGCGGTCTGTGCCGTGCGGACGGGCTGCGGCAAGAGCCAAACGTCGCGGGCCGTCGTCAAGATTCTCAAAGCGCTCGGCAAGAAAGTCGCCGCGGTGCGGCATCCGATGCCCTATGGCGACTTGACCAAGCAGATTTGCCAGCGGTTTGCGACGCTAGCCGATCTCTACGTCCATAAGTGTACGATCGAGGAGCGCGAGGAGTACGAGCCGCACATTGAAGCGGGCAACCTCGTGTTTGCGGGTGTCGATTATGAGCGGATTTTGCGGGCCGCGGAGGCGGAGGCGGACGTTGTCCTCTGGGACGGCGGCAACAACGACATGCCGTTCTTCAAGCCCGACCTGTTCATCACGGTAGTAGACCCGCACCGGCCGGGGCATGAGTGCAGGTATTATCCCGGCGAGACCAACCTGCGGATGGCGCACGTGGTCGTGGTCAACAAGGTGGACACCGCGCAGCCCGCGGGCGTCGAGACGGTTCTCGCGAACATCCGCGCGGCCAATCCCAGCGCGACGGTCGTGATGGCGAATTCGCCCGTGACCGTCAGCGACCCAGCCGCTATCAGGGGCAAACGTGTACTCGTGGTCGAGGACGGTCCCACGCTCACGCATGGCGGAATGCGCTACGGAGCCGGGCACATCGCGGCCCAGCAGTTTGGCGCGGCAGCGCTCATCGACCCGCGGCCCTACGCGGTCGGCACCATCAAGAGCACGTTTGCAAAGTACACGCACGTTTCCGAAGTGCTCCCGGCGATGGGCTACGGCGACCGGCAAATGCGCGAGTTGGAGCAGACCATCAATGCAGTGCCATGCGACCTGGTTCTGATCGGGACGCCGATCGACCTCGGGCGGCTGCTGAAGATCAACAAACCGGCGCTGCGTGTCACGTACGAGCTTGAGGAGCGCCAGCCGGGCCAGCTCGAGGCGGCAATCCGGCGCGCCGTGTGAACTCGCGGCCCAGTCGGCACCGCGCTTGCCCGCGGTGCGGCTATTCCAGTTCGCGCAGCACCGCCGCCCAATAGCGCCCGCGCGGCGTGTCGGCATGACGCCTGACGAACTCCCGCGCATGAGCGATGAAGCCCGCCAGCCGCTGGGGCGCGACGTACGTGCGGAACATGGCCGCGATCGACGCCGGGTCGTTCGGCTGCGACTGACCCATGTCATCCTGGCCCGTGCACTGTTCGCAGCCCGGGTACGCCGCGTAGTACGCATTCGGGTCCAGCAGCCGCAGGACGAACGCGTCGACATCGTCGAAATCCACCGTGTTGTTCGGGTCACAATCGCAGTTTCCGTGATAAATCATGCTGCCCGACAGGCCGGGGAAGGCCAGCGCGTACGGGCTATTCGGGTCGTTGGGGTCAGAACTTAGGGCCGCGACGAGCGGGTCGATATCCTCGAAAGTCACCGCCTGGTCGTTGTTGAGGTCGCCTTTGGGGCACGAAATTTCGTAAACCGGATTCGGATCATTGGGGTCGGGCGGATGGTTGGTCTGGTAGTAGCGGATCAGGTTGTTCGAGTCACCCACGGCGATCACGGCGTTCGGGTCCCAGCGATGATTCGCCTGGTAGCCGTCCCAGTCGATCGTAACCGCTCCCAGAAACGGCGTCACGTCC
>JAGVEP010000329.1 GCA_020058145.1 Phycisphaerae bacterium
GCTCACGGAGCCCGCGGCCACCTCGCAGCCGGCACCGGAGGAGGTCCTGCTCAAGCTGCCGGACCCGACCGAGGCCGTCCAGGTCTTCGCACGGCGGCTCGAGAAGCTGCGCCAAGACCAGGAGCAGCGCCAGGACCAGCGCGTGGTGCGGAACTACGAGCGTGTGGTTCAGCAGGCGACCGAGTACCTGAAAATGGCGCAGCGCGGCCAGCCGCTGCACCTGAGCTTGTCCGAAACCGTCCAGCGCGCGATTGAGAATAACTACACCATTCGCATCGAGGCCCACAACCCGGCCATCAGCCAGACGCAGATCGTGGAGGCCGAGGCCGCCTTCGACGTCGAGTTCTACCTCGACTCGCAATGGCAAAACCTCGACACGGCCGTGCCGCCGCGCTCACTGCCCGGCGTCAGCGACACGCGCTCCATCCAGGGTGGGTTCCGCAAGCTGCTGCCCACCGGTGGACAAGCGTCGGTCGGACTCGCCACAGCCCGCAATTGGAGCGGCGTGCCGCCACAGGGTCCCACCAAGTCGTGGAATCCCGTCTGGCCGAGCAACTACGTCATCGGCCTCAGCCAGCCGCTGCTGCGCGGCTTTGGGCTGGACGTGAACCGCGCCCAGATCGACTTGCGCAGGATCGACTACAAGGTCAGCCGTGAGACGTTCCTCGAGCGCGTCCGTGACACGTTGCTCGACGTCGAGACCGCATACTGGCAGCTCGTCCAGGCGCGGCGGCGCGTGTCGATCTTCGCCGAGTCAACAGCCCAGAACTACATCACCTATCAGAACATGGTGGAGCGGCTCGACCACGATGCGACGCAGGTGGAGGTCGAAAACTCGAAGTCGCGCTGGCAAACCACGTATGTGCAGTTCCTGGAGACCATCAAGCTCGTCCGCGACGCTGAGGACCGGCTCAAGAACCTGCTCAACGACCGCGACCTCAAGCTCTCGGTGGAGCTGGACATCATCCCGACGGAGACGCCGCTGACGGCGGCGACGGCCCTGGACCACTTCGCGGAAGTGCGGACGGCACTCGACCGGCGGACCGAAATCCGTTCCGCCAAGCACCGCATTGACCAGGCCCGCGTCAACACGAACCTCGCCAAAAACGCGATCCTGCCGCGGCTTGACCTGACGTTCCAGTACGAGGTGCAGGGCACGGGCAACACGGCCGACAACTCCTTCGACAACCTCGGGATGAACCGCTTCATCTCGTACACGCTCGGCGCGAGCTTCTCGTACAACTTCGGCGAGCGCGGCGCGCGGGCGGCGCAGCACCGGGCGCGGCTCCAGGAGTCGCAGGCCGTCGTGGCGCTGAACCAGATCACCGATGGCGTGGTCGAGGAGGTGAACAACCGCATCCGGCTGCTCATGGTCCGCTACACGCAGTTGCCGCCGGCGCTGGAATCGGTGCAATCCGCCGAGCGAAACCTGCGGGCGCTGCAGGCGCGGACGCAGCGCATCGATCCGAGCTACCTCCAGACCGAGCTCGGCGCGGTGGAGCAGCTCGCCGACACGCGTTCGCGCCTGCTGGGCGTCCTGACGGATTACAACCTCGGCATTGTGCAGCTCGAAAGAGCCAAGGGCACACTCCTCGACTACAACAACGTCACTGTCAGCGATGGGCCCGCCGGAAAGTAACCCCGCCACGCCGCCCGCCGGTTGGGGCCGGCGCGCGCTGCTTACCCCTTGGCCGGCGGTACTGCTCGGCGTGCTGTGCTTTCTCAACTGCATCGGCAATGACTTTGCCTACGACGATGTCGAGCTAATTGTCGACAACCCGCGCATCCGCTCGGCCACCGATTTTCGTGGCATCTGGCTCTCGGACTGGTGGTATCCGCTCGAGGGGACGACGCACGCAAACCCCAAACGCGACCGCCTCTATCGCCCCCTGACTCTCCACAGCTTCGCCCTCGACTACGCCGCGCACGGCCGCGACCCCCGCGGCTACCATCTCGCGAACGTCGCCCTGCACGCGGTGGTGTGCTCGCTCGCGTGGTACTTCGCACGCCGCATGACCGGCGACGCCGCGGTCGCCTCGTTGGCCGCCATACTCTTCGCGGTACACCCAGTACACGCCGAAGCGGTCGCCAACGTCGTCGGGCGGGCGGAAGTGCTGGCGGCGCTGTCCATGCTCGGCGGGCTGCTCGCACTGACAACACGGCGGGCCGAGTCCGTCCTGTGGCCTACGCTCGTCGCCGCCCTGCTCTTTTTGCTCGCGCTATTAGCGAAGGAAACGGCGATCTGTTACCCCGCCGTCGCCTTGCTCGTGCTGTATTGGACCCAGCGCGGCCGGCCGTGGCCGTGGCGCTGGTGGCTGACCCGGTTGGCGCTGCTGCTGCTTCCGCTGGTCGTGTACCTGCCGCTGCGCTACGTCGCGCTGGAGCACCAACTCTTCCGCGTGCAGCCCGCCGACGTGTGGATGAACCCGCTGGTCACGGCGACCGTTGTCGAACGTGTGCTCGGCGCGTTCACAATTTTGGGGCACTACACACGCCTGCTGCTGATGCCGTCCGACCTGAGTTTCGACTACGGCCTGGCCATTGTCGACCCGCGCGCCGGGTTTGTACCGCTTACAGCCGTTGGTCTGGCGGCCGCGGCGGCCCTGGTGATCGGCCTGCTCGGTTTCCGCAGCCGCGACGAGCTGCGCCGGCAGGTCGCCGTCTGGGTGGCCCTCAGCCTGGCCAGCTACCTGCTGATCTCCAACACCGTGCTGCTCATCGGCGTGTCGCTGGCCGAGCGGCTGATGTACTGGCCCTCCGTGCCGGTGCTCAGCCTGACGGCGCTCGGCGTCGTGCGTTTTCGACGACGATATTGTCGGCCCGGCCAGACGCTCGCCAAAAGCGCCCGGCTCATGTACGTGCTCGGCGTGCTGCTCATCGGCGCGTTCGGCCTGCGCACGGCGGTTCGCAATCTGGACTGGGCGGACAACCTCACGCTGACCAGCCGCGATGTGGAGACCTACCCGCAGGGCATCCACCTGAATCGCGGCTACGCGACCGAACTGATTCGCTTCACCGCGCACATGCGCGACCCGAACATGCGCCAGCAAACGCTGGCGCAGGCGGAAAAGTACCTGGTCGCCGCCCTGGCCCTGGATCCGGCCAACGCCGAGGCCCTGGCGCTACGGGCCGGTGTCCGCGCCGAGCTCGGCGACATTGATCGGGCTTATTTGTACGCAGAAAGCGCGCTGCTGCTCGAACCCAGTCTGCCCGACGCCTTGCGGGTGCTCGCTCGACTGCGCGGCGCGCCCGATGACGAAGAACGGCGACGCGCTAACCTGCGTGCCGTCGCCGAGTCGCAACCAATAGACCCCACGGCGTGGCTCGCGCTGGCCAGCGCCGAACTGGATGCTGGCCGGCCCTACGCCGCCCGCGAGC
>JAGVEP010000258.1 GCA_020058145.1 Phycisphaerae bacterium
CCGCCGGGGGCGCACCAGCCACGGCGTGCCGTCTGTGTGCATTGCCATGCGTGCGTTGAGCCACTGGATCAGTTCTGCACGCAATGCGGGACGCAACTGGCGCCGGTCGTGCGGCGGTGTGCCTCGTGCGGCGCGTACCCGGGCTTGGAGGACAACTACTGCATCTACTGCGGGACAGTGGTGGCCACGACATAGGAGTGCGCGGCGGTGGTGCTCGGCGAGGCCATGATGTTCCTCTGGGGCGGCGGCCTGCTGCTGCTCGGCATTATTGGCTTTTTCGCCGTCCTGCTGGGTGCGGTCGCGCGTATTTTTCGCTTTGTCTTGCGGATCGCGACGCCGTGCGGTGCGGACCGGAGGACTGGAACTGCGGCTGTGCACCGGCCGCCGGCGGTCGTCTGCGGGAATCCCCGCTGTGGGCACACGAATCGTGTCGACGCCCGCTTCTGTGCGCGGTGTGGAGTACGAATTAGAGGCTGACTGCTGAAAGTTGATGGCTGAGAGCTTGATGGACGAACGTAGCCGACATCGTGCCTTCGAAGACCAGTTCCTGCGGCAGCTTCGCGCGCGGGCCCAGGCCCTACTTCGCCGGACGCTGCCCGCGGATCAGTTCGAGCTGGAGGCGGTTCCGGACGGCGTGGACGGCGTCCGCGCGACGCTGCTGCGGCTGGAACAGTACGATCGCGGGTTGCTGGAACAACTGCCCGGCACGCGAGCCGTGCAGATGCGCTTCCAGAAGCGGACCTTCGGCCCGTTTTGGCGTACCGTAGCCCGGCTGCGTGCCCAAGTGCTCGCGCCGCAAGAGGCTCTGATCCTCGGAAACTCGCCGGGGCCGGTCGGATGCGAGGAAGTGCTCGATGCGCTGGCCCGCTACGAGGTGATGGCCCGGCGTGAGCGTCCCACGGCCGTGGTCTACGCCAGCGCGACCGGTTTTACGCCCGACGCGCGGGCGCTGGTGAATCGTGGCGACGCGCCGACCCTGGTTCTGCTTGGCGGACGTGCGGACGGCGGCTGGGATCTCGACCTGCCCGACGCCTTGCGCCGCCAGCCCTGGGCCAAGCTGTTCGAGCTCGAATCGCAGGACGAACGCCTCAAGCGTTTACTGTATCATCTGGAGCAGCAGGCCGGCGTGCTGGAATCGCGCGGCGTCTCGATGCCGGAGCTGGCAGCGCGGCTTGGGCTAGCCGAGGCCGAGACGCGGGCGCTGGTCCAGCAGGCTTGCCGGCAGGATGCACGTTTGATGACGGTCGTGCACGAAGGCACGCTGCACGTGTGTCGGAGCCCCCTGGCGGATGAGGGCCGGAAAATGAGTCTACGAAGCTGGATTCGAAAGCTGCTGCGGATGAAGCCCACGGTCGGCGAACAGGTCCGGGCCTTGACGACCCAGCGCGTGCAGCTTGAACAGCAGCGGCACGAGGTTGACCAACGCCTGACGGCCCTCGAAACCGAGGAACGCGAGGCGGTCGAAAAAGGCATGGCGGCCAAGACCGACGTCGAGCGGAAACAGCTTGCGGGCCGGCTCATGCGGGTACGGCGGGATCTGCGGCGGACGCGGGCGCAGGCGAATCTGTTCACGCAGCAAATCGACATTCTCGGCACGCACATTCATCACCTGACGCTGGCGGAGCAGGGCAAGCGCGTGGCGCTCCCCAAGGCGGAAGAGCTGACGCGCGAGGCCGCCGAGGCTGAGCAGATGATGCGCGAGCTGTCTGCGAACGCCGACCTGGCGGCGGGCATTGAGGTCGGAGCGCAATCGCCGCTGATGGCTGAGGAAGAGGCCGCGATTCTGGAGGAATTCAAGCAGGCGGCGGTGCAGCAGGCGGCGTCGGCCGTGGGTGTGAAGACCGCCGCCGAGCCGTCAAAGGCGCCCGAAACGCCGCCGGTACCCGCTGCGGAAAAAGCGAAGGCCCGGCCGGAGGTGTAGCGGCCGGGCTCCGTACCGGCCGTTCGCGGATGCGCTCGGCCGACAGCCGGAAGAGCGTAATTGGCCTGGGCGCTGACGACTCGGAGCGTGCGCAAATGCGCGACCCAGAAGAAGTCCGGGACCTGACGACCTTCGGCCGCGCTCACGCCGTGCGGCTGCCGGACTTCGACTATGCCGCTGACGTGGACATCCACGTTACCCTCTGCGCCGCCGACGGGACGCCGTTTGACGACGCGGACACGGCTCGCTTGGTCTGTGCTTCAGTCGAGTTTTGCTCGCAGAAGATGGGCTACCGGCTTTACGGCTACTGTCTGATGCCGGAGCATCTGCACGTGCTGTTGTCGCCGGCTGCATCCAGGCGTTCGCTTGAGCATTGGCTGCGCGACTTCAAGAGCTTCACCAGCAACCAGTACATGAAGCGAAGCGGGCGGCCGTTGTGGCAGCGGTCGGCCCATGATCATGTGTGCCGGGTGGCGGAGACGGCGGAGACTGTTCTGGCGTATATCGTCGAGAACCCGGTGCGACGGGGATTAGTGCAACGGTGGCAGGATTGGCCGTGGACGAAGGTGCTCATCGAAATGTAGCGTTTCCGGTCGGCGGCCGAGTGCATCCGCGAACGGCCGGTACAGAGCCCGGCCGCTACCCGGCCGGTACGGAGCCCGGCCGCTACCCGGCCGGTACAGAGCCCGGCCGCTACCCGGCCGGTACAGAGCCCGGCCGCTACCCGGCCGGTACAGAGCCCGGCCGCTACGGGCCAGGATGAGGTGCGATGAACTTCTTTGAGTGGTTGACCACCCGGCGGAAGACGCTCGCGACGATGAACGCCGCCGAGCTGCGCGCCCAGGAGATGCTCCTGGAGAACGACCGCAACCGCATGCAAGCGAAGGTTCGCCAGTTGGCGACCGACAAGCAGAAGCTCGTTGAGCAAGGCGCGAAAGAAAAGACGCCGGAGGTTCGGCGAACGTATGCCCAGCAATACGACCTGCTGCACACAGAGCAGATGATGAACGCCCGGCAGCTCAACATGCGCAGCAAGGAGCTGCTGACCGTGTCGCGTTTGCGGATGCTGCGGGAGACCTCGGCCGGAGCACGCGGGGCGGTCGGTGCGCCGGTGCGAATTCGAGATGGCGACCTGGTTGTCATTGCGCGGCTGATCGAAAACGACCAGATCACCAGCGAGATCTACCAGCAGCGGCTCGACGAAATCCTGGCCTTGGGGCAAGAGGCTGATACGGCCAGTGCGGGCTTGTCGCCGGCGAGCCAGGAGTTGATGAAGATATGGAACGATATGGACGCGGGCCTGATCAAGGGTACGCAGGAAGCGTTTGACGAAGCCGAAAAGCGCGTCCGCGAGCGAGGCGCCGCTGAGGCGTAGCGGGAGCCGGTTATGGGATTGTTCAAATCGAAGGAAGAACGCCGCATTGAACGCGACATCAAGATTCGCCAGGGCATTCGGCGGATCGAGAAGTCGATCGCCGAGCAGAACAAGTTTACCGACGAGTTTGTGAAGAACGCCCGGCATGCGAAGCAGATCGGCGATCAGACGTCGTATCAGTTCGTCCGCAATTCGCTCAAGAAAACCGCGGCGATAAAGAAACTGTTGGAGCGGCAGCTCCTGGCGGTAAGAAACGCGCTGCTCATCAAGCGGCAGGCCGAGGCCGCGGCCGATTTCGCCGGGGCGATGAAGATCATGGCGGCCGAGGTCGGGCGGCTCTACGGCGAGACCGACCTCGCCAAGACGCAGATGGATTGGGAAAAGGCAATGGCCCAGTCGCAGTCGATGGAAGAGCGGATGGCGATGTTCCTGGACGGCATGGAGGGTGCGGCGGCGGCCGATGTTTCCGCCGCCCCGACCGAAGCCATCTCCGACGAGGAAATCGACCGCATGATCGCGGCTGAAGAGCAGGTGGGACAGGCCCGCGAGGCGCAGCAGATGACCGACTTGCGGGCGGAACTCGCGAAACTGAAGGGCGAGGGACAGAAGGAGACGAAGTAGACGTGGTCCGACCAGAAGTCGATCTTGGAAACCTCCGCTCGCCGCGGTATCGCACGTGGCACGGTCAGCCGTTGAGCCCGATTGACGAGGTGCGCATGTTTTTCTCAGATCAGGGGCCGGTTCCGGAGACCTTTCATCGGCTACGCAAGCTCTTGGCGGACGCGAATATCCCGCACGTTTTCGTGGGTGCGCTGGCTCTCAATGCGCACGGGTTCCGACGATCTACCGAAGATGTGGACCTGTGCATGCGCCGTGAAGACCTGGAGCGATTTCGTCGCGAGTTTGTCGGACGCGAATTTCAGCCGGTGACTGGTCGCCCGCGCCGGTTTTACGATCCGACGACTCAGGTGACGTTCGATATTTTGGTGGCCGGAGAGGTTGCGGGGAACTCGCGAAAACAGAAGGATGTGCGGTTCCCCGATCCATCCGAGGCGGAGTGGATCGACGGGGCCCCCTTCGTAACGCTGCCGCGTCTGATTGAAATGAAGCTTGTGACCTGGCGCTACCAGGATTGGGCCGACGTCGTGAATCTGATTCGAACCCACAGTTTGGAGGAGTCTTTTGGGGATCGGTTTAATGCGCTCGTCCGTTCCGCCTACATCCAGTGCTACGACCAGAAGCTCGATGAGGATCGCTATAACCCGGAGATTCACGACGCACCGCCGGAAGAACCGCCCGCCGACAAGGCGTAGGGCGGGCTATGCCCGCCGCCGCCGTGTGTGATCCGGACCACAGGAATGGCGGGCCGAACCCGCCGCACGAGTTGACGAGTAGCTATGGCCGCGACCTTCGCCACTTTCAAACGCCTCAAAGACAAGGGCCTCGCGGCCTTGCAGCAAGGGGACTACGTCGGCGCCAGACCCTACCTGATCCAGGCGGCCGAGTGCATGATCGAGATCGCGGAAGAGAACAAAGACGCCAAGCAGCGCGAGGAGCAGGGGGCCTACGCTCGCGAACTGATGGACCTGGCCAAGGACTGCGATCGGCGGGCAGCCCGCGGCGGAGGCGGGGCTCGCCGGGACCGCGCGCGCGAGGACGACGAGAACCAATCGAAAGCCGAGGACTGGATCGTTCGCGAAAAGCCAACCATCCACTTCGACGACATCGCCGGCCTCGACGAGGTGAAGGACGAAATCCGGCTCAAGATGCTGTATCCCTTCCAGCACCCCGAGCTCGCGCAGCGCTACGGCATCAGTGTCGGTGGCGGCGTGCTGCTCTACGGCCCGCCCGGCACGGGCAAAACGATGTTCGCCAAGGCCATCGCCTGTGAGCTCGACGCGACCATGTTCGTCATCAGCCCGGCCCAGATTATGAGCAAGTGGGTCGGCGAGGCGGAACAAAACGTTCGCAAGCTGTTCGACGCCGCGAAGGCTGAATCCAAGTCGGTCATTTTCATGGACGAAGTCGAGGCGCTGGTGCCGCGCCGGCGGGATCAGCAGTCCACGGTCATGCAGCGCGTCGTCCCCCAGATTCTCCAGGAAATCGAGGGTTTCGACCGCCAGGCCGACCGGGCGCTGCTGTTCCTCGGGGCGACCAACGAGCCGTGGGGGCTCGATCCGGCCATGCTGCGGCCCGGCCGCCTGGACGCAAAAATCTATGTGCCGCTCCCGGACGCGACGGCGCGGTTCAAGCTGTTCGAGTTGTATCTGGGAAAGCGCCCGCTGGCCGATGACGTGAACCTCGCGCAGCTCGCGGAAAAGACCGCGGGCTACAGTGGGGCAGACATCAAGGCGCTGGCCGAGCGGGCCGCCAGCCGGCCGTTTTTGGAATCGGTCGCGGGCTCCGAGCCGCGTAGTATCAGTATGGCGGACCTGACGGCGGTGATCGCGGAGCTGCCGCCCTCGGTCAGCTCGAAGGACGTGGAGAAATTCGAACGCTGGGCCGGTGAAACGTAGCGGCCGGGCTCCGTACCGGCCGGCGGACACCGGCTATTAGCCGGTGCCACACAAGACCGGCAGGATGCCGGTGCCACACAAGACCGGTTGGAAACCGGTGCCACACAGGATGTAGCGGCTGACCTCCGTGTCGGCCGTGGATTGGTGCGAAACCGATGAGTTGCGACCCGCGCACGCTGTTGGCAACGCCGGAAGTCGTGGCTTTCCGCTGCGCGGGCCACGAGTGGCCGCGGAGCGTGCTGACCGACGCGCCCATCCCCGACACGTGGATGGGCCTGCTGACCAAACCCAGCGGCTGGCGGCGCTGGGTGCCTTCGGGCGAGGACCCGCAGCCGGCCCGCGAGGACACGCTGGTCCTCGTTCGCTACCGCGCCATCACCGTCCCGGTTGAGGTGCGCGACGTCTCGGCTGTGGATGAGCATGCCGTCGATGCCGTCGTGGAGTTGCTGGTTCGCGTCACGCCACGGGCTACGGAGGTGGCCGCCCTCAACGATGCGCTCCTGGGCGCCGGCGAGTTGTGCCTGGAGGAACTGGCTAGCGCCGCGGACCATGCGGGTGCGTCGGTGGCGCTGCGTACGTTTATCCAGCAGCGATCGGCGACGGAATTGACCCGGGACGATCAACGCGACACGCTCCTCGAACACCTGCGAACAGCGCTGCAAAAATTCCTGTTCTCGGCCGGCGTGTCTTTGGAACGCCTCGGCGCGCTCCGGTTTTCGAGCGCGTCGCTTGCGCGGCAAGAGCAGCAACAGCAGGCCGCCACGGCGCAGCTCCGGGAGCTTGAAGCCCGCGGCCTGGTCGAGCAGGCGGCGTTGACGGCCACCCGCCGTCGCCTCGAGGGGTTGACCGAAATTCTGTCCAAGTTGAAAGCTGCCACGGCCGGCGACGAGACGCTGCGTTGGCGCGAACTGCTGCCGGTCTTGACGCCGGGCGAGCGCGGGCGGCTGCTCGAGAACCTATGGCGTCTCACGCCGGACCGTGCGGTCGCCGAGGCGCTCGTCGTCGTGGCCGGCTCCGATTGCGTCTGGCTCGATCCACTGGAGCCGGAGCGAGTCGTGCGGCGGATCACGCTGCCCGCTGATCTGGGCGGGCTGCGGGCGGCTGCGCTGGCAGCGACCGCCTCTTCATCGAGCGAGCTTCTGTTGGGTGCCGCGAGCGGTATTTGGCGGCTGTGCGGGCAGACCGGCGAAATCCTGGCACGCTACCCGGTGCTGAATCCCGGTCCTGTGCGGACCGGTTTCAACGCCGCGACGATCTGCGGCGACCGTCTGGTCGGCACCCATTCCCAACTCGGTGCCTGGTCCTGGCGGCTCGACGATCCCACCGACGTGCTGCCGCTCGTGCAGCCCGCCGCGGGGGCTCCCAGGACCGTCCGCGCGGCCCAGGTGGCAGGCGCCGGGCGCGTCGTGCTCGCTGCGGACGACTGCGTCCGCGCCTACAGCACGAGCGGCGAAATGCTATGGCAAAGCGCGGCGGTCGGCGCGCCAATTCATGATCTGGCCTTGCTGGGGAACACGCTTTTCGCCGTCACCGACGACGGGCGCGTGCTGCTTACCGATCTGCGTACCCCCGGCGAATGGACGCTCGTGCATCGTGGACTGGACGCGATTGAATCGGTCCAAGCCCGTCGCTGGGACGATCTGGTAGAACTGGTGATTCCCGCGGGTGGGCAGGGTGTTTGCGGCGTCTGCCCCGAGGAGGGCATCGTCACCCGGCTGCTCGACACGCCGGCCGCCGTGCGTCGCGCCTGGGCCTGCGACGACCTGCTCGTCGGGCTCAGTGAGAATCGCGATCGCCTGTTTGTGCTGCACGCGAGCATGGCCGGCCGCGCCGGACGGGACGTGCCGGTCGCGCGTCTCCTCGGGAACGCGGTGCAGGATGTTTGTATCCTTACGAGGCACGGAGGCACGCAGGCACGAAGGCACGCAGGGAGCGAGGCATGACGGCCGCGCCCAAAAGTCGTAGTGAACTGGCCCGTTTGATCGATCACACCATCCTTAAGCCGGAAACGACGGTCGGCGACGTCGATCGGCTATGCGACGAATGCCTGCAGTACGGCTTCTTCGCCGCCTGCGTGAACCCGATCTGGGTTTCCCGGTGTGTCGAGCGGCTCGTCGGAAGCGCTGTCGCGGTGGCGAGCGTGGCCGGTTTCCCGCTCGGTGCGACGACACCCGAAGTGAAGGCCTATGAAGCCCTGCTCGGCGTTGAAGCAGGTGCCAGCGAAATCGACATGGTGGTCAACGTCGCCGCGCTCCGCGCCGGGGACGTGAGACAGGTCGTCCGTGACATACACAGCGTCGTGGAAACCGCGAAGGCGTCCGACGGGGCGGTGCTCGTCAAGGTGATTCTCGAAACCCGCGTGCTGACGGATGAACAGATCATTCTCGGCTGCCGCTGTGCAGGCGACGCGGGGGCCGACTTCGTCAAAACCTCGACCGGCTTTCATCCGGCCGGCGGCGCGTGTGTCGAGCACGTACAGTTGATGAAACAACACGCCGGCGGGTTGCGCGTCAAAGCTTCCGGCGGTATTCGCGACCTGCGGACGTCCCTGGCGCTGCTCGTGGCGGGCGCCGATCGCCTCGGCATGTCGGCCAGCGTCGCGGTCTTGGAGGCCATGTCGGCGTGACTTCCGCCTGGGACCAGCCTGGCGCGCAAAACTGCTCGCGCTGCGGACACGCAACGGCGCCACGCGGCGGCTTGCCGCCCCGTTACTGCGCCGTGTGCGGCCAGCGTCTGGTGCCGCTGCACGCCGAGGTGCAGGCGGCTCTGTCGTCCCAACGGCATCGTCCGCGACCGCTGCGTGTGGTGATCTTCCTGTTCATTTGCTGCGTGCTCTGGCTGGTGTTCGGCCGGGGGTGCTGAGATGCCATCGGGGCCGCAGACCACTCGGAACACGAAGCGCCAGCGAGTGAGTCCGCCTGGTCACGCTCGCGGGCGCTACGCGCAGGCCATTGGTCCGCATATTATCCCGGTTTCACGATGCCACCCGTGCCCGTGCTCAGCGGTGCGTCGCGGATGCACCCGACGACCCTTGGCCGGCGGATGGCGGAAGGCTGAGGGTCAGATTTCCCATGACAGCGACTGCCTCATTCACCGCCGCGAGTGCCGAAGCCGGCCGCCGCGGAACCGACGTACGTTCCGATTGCTGGGTCAGAATCACCCCCACCGCCAGCGGCGGAATCGAGCTGCACCTCAAAACCAAAGTCGAAGTGATGTACGGCGAGGCGACCCGCCGGCTTATCCGCGACGTGCTCACGCGGCTCGGCCTGCTGCACGCGCGGGTCGAGGTGGAGGACGCCGGCGCATTGCCGTGGGTGCAAATGGCCCGCCTGGAGGCCGCGGTTCGCCGCCTGCACCCGGCCGGTGCGACGACGCTCACGGCGGTGCCGGAGTATCTGCCGGAGTTCATCGCCGGCGCACAGTACCCCGCCCAGCGTGACCGTTTTCGCCGTTCCCGCCTCTATTTGCCCGGCAACGAATCCAGGTTCATGCTCAACGCCGGGCTGCACGAGCCCGATGGCGTGATTCTCGATCTGGAGGACAGCGTCGCGCCCGCGGTGAAGGACGAAGCCCGCGTCCTGGTCCGCAACGCGTTGCGCTCGATCGACTTCAAGGGCAGTGAACGCATGGTCCGCATCAACCAGGGTGAACGCGGCCTGATCGACCTCGATTTCATCGTGCCGCACAACGTACACGTGATCTTGATTCCGAAGGTGGAGGACCCAGAGCAAGTGCGGCAGGTGGACGCGCGGATTCAGCAGCGGCTCAAGGACTGCGGTCCCGCCGCTCGGCCGGTGTTTCTCATGCCCATCGTTGAAAGTGCCCTCGGCGCGATCCGCGCTTACGAAATCGCGACCGCGTCGCCGCATATTTGTGCCCTGACGATCGGGTTGGAAGACTACACAGCCGACATCGCCACCCAGCGCACCAACGAAGGCCGCGAGAGCTTTTGGGCCCGCTGCCAGGTGGTCAACGCGGCCCGCGCCGCCGGCGTGCAGCCGATCGACAGTGTTTTTTCCGACATCAACGACCTGGAAGCCCTGCGCGCCAGTGTGCTCGAAGCCAAGGGCCTGGGGTTTGACGGCAAAGGCTGCATCCACCCGCGGCAAATCCGCCCGATTCACGAGGCCTTCGCGCCATCGCCACAGGAACTGGACAGGGCGCAGAAGATCGTCGCCGCATTCAAGGAGGCCGAGGCGCAGGGCCTCGGTGCGGTCGCGCTCGGCAGCAAGATGATCGACCCGCCGGTGGTCAAACGCGCCATGCGCGTGGTGAAACTGGCGGAGGCGCTGGCGAAGTAGCACTCGGTCTTAGAACAGCTCATCGAGCTCGTCGGCTCCTCCTCCGGGCAGCTCACCATAGCGTTGCACGTGCTGCTGAATCAGCTCGCTTTCGCGCTGCGTATACATGCGGTCCTCTTCCCAGAGGAAGAAGCCCACGGCTGTGCCCGCCTCGAGTTGTGCCGACAGGTACGCCTGAATACTCGCGAGCCCCTTGATCTGCGTGGGCTTCCGGCTGGCATCCGCGAGGATCACCACGCCGGCGACCGCTGGCACCCGCGCCACGTTCACGCGGTTGAATTCCAGCCAGCGTTCCGGCGGTAGCACCGGCGGCGAAATCCCCAGCCGTAGATCGCACTGCAGACAGCGGCGGGCCTCGGAAACGGCGGCCGCGGGCGAATAGGTCGTCTCGAGTTCGCGAAAATCGGCGCAGCGCTCGGCGGCCGTCGCACACGGTGGCGACACGCGCGGCCGCGGGGCAAAACCCGTCTCTCGGCCGATCCACGCGTCGGGCGGCTTGCGATCCACGCAGCGGACGGTCAC
>JAGVEP010000067.1 GCA_020058145.1 Phycisphaerae bacterium
CGCGCTGCGCGAAACCGGTCGCTCGCGCTCCCGGCTCGGACAGGCCGCCCAAAGTGTCACGGACCCCAGAGACGCAGAGATTGGGGCCTGGAGATTCTCGGACCAGCTCGGCCCGCGGGTGTTGATCGCGCAAGTTTCAATATTAAACTAGCAATCCGACGATCCGAGTGTTAAGCTACGCAGTTTCATGGTGGCCAAGCAGCGGCAGAGGTCAACCCGCCTCGCGTGAATACAAACGACCAATGGCTTTCCCTGCAAGACGCCGGCCGCCCCGGGGCGGCCCACAGGCTCCTTGCTTGTACCCTTTGGTGAGAGGAATGATGGGAACGACAACTTCAACCAAAGTCCCGGCCGGGCAAAAACCCGGCCCGCAGGTGCGCGAACTGTCCCAGGCGGCGGTTCGCCTGGCGGGCGATTCCGGCGACGGAATGCAGCTCGCCGGCAGCCAGTTCACCGCCACGTCCGCCATCTTCGGCAACGACGTGGCCACCTTCCCGGATTACCCGGCCGAGATTCGCGCCCCGATCGGGACGCTGGCCGGCGTCTCCGGGTTTCAGATCAACTTCGCCAGCCGTGAGATTCACACGCCGGGCGACCGCGTGGACGCCCTGGTCGCGATGAACCCCGCGGCGCTCAAAGCGAATGTCGGCGACCTGCTCGAGGGCGGCGTGCTCGTGCTCAACTCGGACGAGTTCACCGCCGGCAATCTCGAAAAGGCCAAGTACGACCAGAATCCGCTCGAAACCGGGGAACTGAGCCGATATCACGCCTTCAAGATCCCGATCACGCAGCAGACGCTGGAGGCGGTGAAGGCCACCGGGCTCGGTCCGAAGGACGCCGCCCGGTGCAGGAATTTCTACGCCTTGGGCGTGCTGTACTGGTTGTTCGATCGGCCGCTGGAGTCGACGACCCGCTGGATCAACGGGAAATTCAGCAAAGTCCCGGCCGTTGCCCAGGCCAATCGCCTCGCGCTCGAAGCGGGGTACGCCTTTGGCGACACCACCGAGATGTTCACGGTCCGTTTCCGCGTAAAGCCGGCCCAGTTACGGCCCGGCACCTACCGCAGTCTGACCGGC
The DNA here is from genome assembly GCA_020058145.1 of Phycisphaerae bacterium. Taxonomy (GTDB): domain Bacteria; phylum Planctomycetota; class Phycisphaerae; order UBA1845; family Fen-1342; genus JAGVEP01. Next base: position 1,077 of record JAGVEP010000067.1, read on the forward strand.
AACCAGGCCGCCGCACTTGGCCTCGTCACCGCGGCGGAAATCGCGAAGCGGCCGCTGTTCTACGGCAGCTACCCAATCACGCCCGCGAGCGAGATTCTGCACGAGCTATCGGAATGCAAGACCTTTGATGTCCGTGTCTTCCAGGCCGAGGACGAGATCGCCGCCATGTGCGCAGTTATCGGGGCGGCCTACGCGGGCAACGTCGCCGTAACCGGTACCAGCGGCCCCGGCATGGCGCTCAAGCAGGAAGCCATCGGGCTCGCGGTGATGACCGAGCTGCCGTGCGTAATCATAAACGTCCAGCGCGGCGGGCCGAGCACCGGGTTGCCGACGAAAACCGAGCAGTCGGACCTGTGGCAGGCGATTCTGGGCCGCAACGGCGAATGCCCGCTGCCGGTGCTGGCGTCGCGCTCGCCCTCGGATTGCTTCTGGACCGCGCTCGAAGCCACGCGGATCGCGCTCAAGTACATGACGCCGGTCGTCATGCTGTCGGACGGGTACGTCGGGCAAGGGTCTGAGCCGTGGCGTATCCCCGACCCGGCCGAGCTGCCGGAAATCAAGGTGCAATTCGCGAGCGATCCAAAGACGTTCGAGCCCTACACGCGTGACGCCAACGGCGCCCGGCCGTGGGCCATTCCGGGCACGCCCGGTCTGCGACACCGCATCGGCGGGCTCGAGAAGGCGGACATCACCGGCGATGTGTGCTATGTGCCGGAGAACCATCAGCGGATGATTGACCTGCGGGCACAGAAGGTCGCCAACGTCATCCACGACGTGCCGGACCAGGACGTTTTCGGCGACGACGGCGGCCCGCTGCTGCTGGTTTCCTGGGGTGGGACATTCGGCGCCGTGCGTACCGCCGCCGAGCGGGCTCGCGAAGCGGGACAAACGGTGTCGCACATCCATCTGCGCTGGCTCAATCCGATGCCGCGCAACCTGGGCGACATTCTCAAGCGCTTCGACCAGCTTCTCGTGTGCGAATTGAACATGGGGCAACTGCAACTGCTGCTGCGGGGCCGCTACCTGGTCGACACCTGCGGCCTGCACAAGATGCAGGGCCGGCCGTTCATGGTTAGCGAAATCCGCGACAAGATTGATGAACTTCTCGGAGGTGCAGCGTGAGCGCTCCGCTTGATCCAACCCTAGTAGCGACCCCCAAGGACTTCAAGACCGACCAGCAGGTCAAGTGGTGCCCCGGCTGCGGCGACCACTCGATCCTCGTCCAGCTTCAGAAGGTGCTGGCCGCCCGCAACATCAACCGCGACGCGACCGTCTTCGTCTCCGGCATCGGCTGCTCCAGCCGCTTTCCGTACTACATGGAGACGTACGGCATTCACAGCATTCACGGCCGGGCTCCGGCCATCGCCACCGGCGTCAAGTGCGCCAACCCCGAGCTCGACGTGTGGGTGGTGACTGGTGACGGCGACGGACTCAGCATCGGCGGCAATCACTTCCTGCACACCATCCGCCGCAACGTCGGCCTGAAGATCATCCTCTTCAACAACCGGATTTACGGGCTGACGAAGGGGCAGTATTCACCCACGAGCGAGGCCGGGATTCGCACGAAGTCGTCGCCCGCGGGCTCGATCGACTATCCCGTACACCCGGTCGCGGTGGCGCTCGGCGCAGAGGTCACTTTCGCCGCGCGGGCGGTCGACACCGACGTACAGCAACTGCAAATCGTGCTCCAGCGGGCGATGGACCACCAGGGCACGGCGTTCGTCGAGGTCTATCAGAATTGCCAGGTTTACAACGCCGACGCGTTCGAGTGGGCCACCGACCGCAACACGCGGCTGGACCATCTGGTCTACCTGGAGCACGGCAAGCCGCTGATCTTCGGCAAGAACCGCGAGAAGGGTATCCGGGTCAATGGCGATAATCTCGAAGTCGTTGAACTCGCGAAGGTGTCGCCGGACGACCTGCTGATCCATGACGAGCGGACGCCGAATCCGGCCCATGCGTTCCGCCTGGCGCAGATGCACTATCCGGAATTCCCCGAGCCGATGGGCGTGTTCCGCGCGGTGCAGAAACCCACCTATGAGGAGTTGATGCTCGGCCAGCTCGCTGCGGCGCGCGAGCAGAAAGGCCCCGGCAAGCTCGACAAGCTGTTCACTGCCGGCGATACCTGGAAGGTGGCATAACCGCCCCGCCAGTCAGAACACGAAGCGCCAGCGAGTGGCGTATCCGAACACGAAGCGCCAGCGAGTGCGTTCAGAACACGAAGCGCCAGCGAGTGCGTTCAGAACACGAAGCGCCAGTGAGTGCGTTCAGAACACGAAGCGCCAGCGAGTGCCTTCAGAACACGAAGCGCCAGCGAGTGCGTTCAGAACACGAAGCGCCAGCGAGTGCCTTCAGAAC
>JAGVEP010000149.1 GCA_020058145.1 Phycisphaerae bacterium
CGCAGCCGGCCGAAACCCAGCCCACCTCCGCGCCCGCGACACAACCCGCGCAGACGGCGCCGGGCGAAATCGACGCCCCGCGCGGCGTGAAGCCCGAAACCAGCCAGCCCTTTGGCGAGCGCGAAATCCCCATCCGCAGCGTCCTCGCGATCAACCACGTCGGGCGGTACGGCCGGACGGCGGTGCATACCGATGCCATCGAAGCTGCGCTGGTCGCCGGGCAGTTCACGGCGCCGACGGACGGGCAGACGGTGGAGCTTCCGGACGGCTCCAGCCGTGCGTGGACGACGATTGCTGCCGGCGACGACGGCGGACTGCGCGACGAGGCATTGAAGGGCGGCTACGCCTATGCCGCCGTCGAATCGGAGCGCGAGCAGGTGATGATCCTCGATGCCGCGGGACACAGCCTCGTGTACGTCAACGGCGAGCCGCGCGGCGGTGACCCGTACGGCTTCGGCTTCGTGCGCCTGCCCGTCCTGCTCAAAGCGGGCCGCAACGAGTTGCTGTTCGTGGTCGGCGGCGGCGAGTTGCACGCCCGGCTGATCGAGCCGCGGGCGGCGGTCATGTTCGACCTCAACGATCCGACGCTGCCAGACGGCCTGAGCGGACAGACCGCCGACCTCTGGGGTGCGGTCGTCGTCATCAACACCACCACCAAGCCGCTGGAGCACGCTCGCGTCGTCGCCCGCTGTGGCGAACAGACGCGGGAGACGCCGCTGCCCGCCGTCCCGGCGGTGAGCGTGCGCAAGGTCGGTTTCGCGATTCCAGCCGCGGAATTTGCCGCGCCGTCCGCCGCCGTGCCGCTGGAGCTGACCCTGCTGGGTGGCGGCGCCGAGCTGGATCGTGCGACGCTCGAGCTGGCCGTCCGCCAGCCCACCGAACTACACAAACGTACGTTTGTCAGCGACATCGACGGCAGCGTGCAGTACTACGCCGTGCGGCCCATGTCCGTCGGTGACGACAACCCGTCGCGGCCGGCGTTGTTCCTCAGCCTGCACGGCGCCGGCGTCGATACGCTGAACCAGGCCCGCTGTTATGCGGCGAAGACCTGGGGTCATGTCGTGGCACCCACGAATCGCCGGCCGTTCGGCTTCGACTGGGAAGACTGGGGCCGGCTCGATGCCCTGGAAGTCCTGGCGCTCGCAGAAAAGACCTTCGACACCGATCCACAACGGACGTACCTGACGGGTCATTCGATGGGCGGGCATGGGACGTGGCAAATCGGGGCACATTTCCCCGACCGCTTCGCGGCCATTGCCCCAAGTGCCGGGTGGATCAGCTTCTCGTCTTACGTCGGCGAGCAGCGCCCCGAGCCCGCCTCGCCGATCGAAACGCTCCTGCGCCGCGCGACGAACCCTGGGGATACGCTGGCGCTGTCGCGCAACTACCTGCACCACGGCATCTACGTTCTGCACGGCAGCGTCGACGACAACGTGCCCGTCGAGCAAGCGCGGACCATGCGCAAACACCTGGCCGACTACCACAGCGACTTCACGTACTACGAACGGCCCGGCGCCGGCCACTGGTGGGGCAACGAGTGCATGGACTGGCCGCCGCTGTTCGATTTTCTCAAGCTACACACCCGTGCGGCGACCGAAACTGTCCGACACATCGAATTCGTCACGGCCAGCCCGGCGATCTCCGCCCGCTGCGACTGGGCGACCATCGAGCAGCAGATTCGCTGCCTGGATTTCAGCAGCATCGACCTGACGCTTGATCCCCAGACGCGTGCGATCCGCGGGACGACGGAGAATGTCGCCCGGCTGACGTTGCAGGTGGCCGGAGCAGGCCTCGAACCCGGCGCGCCGCTGACGCTCGACCTCGACGGCGATCAGCTTGAGAACGTCGCCTGGCCCACCGAGAGCGGGACCATCACGCTGGCGCGCCGCGACGGCCGTTGGCAAGCCGGTAGCGCCGGACTCGGAGGTCCGGCGCTACGGGCGGCCTCGGAAAAAGGTCCCCACCGCAGCGGCCCGTTCAAGAACGCCTTCAATCACCGCGTACAACTCGTCTACGGTACGCACGGCTCGCCGGCGGAAAACGCCTGGGCGCTCGCCAAGGCCCGCTATGACGCCGAGACGTTTTGGTATCGCGGCAACGGCGCGTTCGACCTCGTACCCGACTCGGCTTTCGATGCCCAGGCCGAGCCGGAGCGCAATGTCGTGCTCTATGGCAACGCCGAGACCAACTCGGCGTGGCAGGCCCTGCTCCCGGCCTGCCCGCTGCAGGTAACCGCGGGCCACGTGCGCGTGGGCGAGCGCCAGTTCGAGCGCGACGACCTCGCCGTCCTCGCGGTCTATCCGCGACCCAGCAGCCACGCAGCCCTCGTCGGCGTCGTCGCCGGCTCCGGACTCCCCGGCATGCGTCTGACCGACCGCCTGCCCGTTTTCGTCTCCGGGGTGGCGTATCCGGATTGGACGCTGCTCGGCCCCGAAGTGTTGCGCGACGGCCTCGCCAGCATCATCGCGACCGGGTTCTTCGGCAACGACTGGCAGCTCGACGCCGGCCAGACCGCGTGGCAGTGAAACCCGCACGGTCCGCTACAGGTAAACGCAACCTGCGCCCGATCACATGGCGTCGCGGCTTCTCTATCAGGCGCTTGGCGGACCGTGCGCGTTTCTGTAGTTCAAGAGGCGGAGTGGGCCGATAAGCCGAATTCTGTTCCTGCTGCACGACCGGCTGGAAGCCGGTCCCACACGCGGGCGGCGACCATTCGTCTGGGCCCGTCGTTACCGACGGGCTCGAGCACCCTACCCGGGACTGGTAATGAGCCGGGCCGGCTCTCGTCCCTTACTTGGGCTTGCTGGCGGTGGGGTTTGCCCTGCCACGGCCGTCGCCGGCCGCGCGGTGCGCTCTTACCGCACCTTTTCACCCTTACCCGTAGGGTGGGCATCGCCCACCGATGCCGCTGCGCAGGACCGCTTGCTGACGCGCGGCTCGGTTTGGTGGGCGGTACCCACCCTACGTCGGCGGTGTCTTTTCTGTGGCACTCTCCCTGGGCTCACGCCCGGTGGCCGTTAGCCATCACCGCGCCCTGACCAGTTCGGACTTTCCTCCGCAGAGGCACCCGGCCGAGAAAGGATTCTCGGCCGAGCCGCCGGACTCGGAGGTCCGGCGCTACTCCTGCGGCGGTCGCCTAGCCCACTCCGCGCGGCGGATTATAACCGGGCAACGTTAACCGCGAAATCCGTCGCAGCTGGAGGGCGAGGCTCCGGCCGAGCCGCGGCTCGCCAGGAGGCTCGCCCTCCCCAGGCAGCAGGCCATTCTTGAAACCGCCCTATTCTTTGGCTGCGCGTGGCTTTTCCGCCGCCTCCGGTTCGGCTTTCGCGTCCATCTTCCCTGCGTCCGCCTTTTCCGGATCGTATTTGAGCCCCAGGGCCTCGGCGACGGTCTTCGAGAATTCCTCGCCGCGCGCATCGACCGTCAGGATCTTGCCCGCCTTATCTACGATGACGGCCACCGGGATGGCGCTGATGCCGTGTTTTTCCGCGAGCTCGGCTTTGGAGGACTTGCCGTCGCAGATGTGGTGCCAGTCCATCTTCCGGTCTTTGATGAACGACTTGCACTTGTCGACATCTTTGTCGAGCGAAACGCTGATGACCTCGAAGCCGTCCTCATGATACTTCTCGTAGGCCTTCTTGATGTTGGGCACCTCTTTGACGCACGGGCCGCACCAGGTGGCCCAGAAGTCGACCAGCACCACCTTGCCGCGGAACTTGGCGAGCTCGATCGTCTTGCCGGTCAGCAGATCGGGCTGCGAAAAATTCGGGAACTCCTGGCCCTTCTTCAGCGGCTGTGCCGCGGTGGCGTTGGGCACGGCGTCGGGCACGGCCGGCTCGACGTGCTTTTTGCAGGCGGTCGCGTGACCGAGCAGGGCCAGCAGTAGGCCGGCGCGGGCAACGTTGCGTGACGGACGCACGACGAATCGAAGCATGGTCATTTCCACAGGGTTATCGCGGGGCTCGCCGGGTGACATCCGCCGGCACGCCGTGCAACATAGTATAACGGTTCGTCCCAGGATGGGGGGTCGTCCGCGCGCCGCGCGGGGCCTGCTGCCAAGCGGCGCAGCGTTTCTGCCAAAGCCATACACGTCGCTGGCGCTGGCCAACAAAGTCCGCGGCGTGCTCAGCCGTCCGCGCAGCGCTGGCCAGCAGACCTGAGCCTCTCCGCCTATCCTCGACGAATCCTCTCCGCCCGCTCGACATGGTCGGCGCCGTCGTCGCCGGCGTGCGACCCGCCGCAAACCACTGCCGCAGGACCTGCTCAGCAGGCTTGTTCTTCGGCGTGCCAACCTGGGCGTTCTCCGCCCACGCGGCCCGCTCTTCTAAGGCCGTGGGCGCCACCGCCCGCACCAACGCCTCCACCTGATCCTCAAAGTCCACGAACAGCGCCCCCTTCAAGGGCACCGCTTCGTTCGGCGGAATCAACCGATCCAACGCCGCTCCGAAAACCGCCTGCACTCGCTCCCGCGCCGCCTGTCGTGTCGTCCGCGCTGCCATAACCGGCCTCCTCCGTGAAGCCTCAACCTCGAAACCCAGCTACCGGCCCCAATTCTGCCGCCAACCCCGCCTAAAGTGCCACGGACCCGCTTGCGGCGGCCTGACCCCGTGGCCGTGCAGCAGAGCCGCGAGCGCAAGCGAGCGATTCGCGCAGCGCGTCGCCGCTCCAGCCGCCGGCCGCTCCGACTACCCATCCGTTCCGCGCTGCCGGGCCAGCCGGTCGCGCAGTTCGGCCGCCCGCTCGTAATCCTCGTCCGCGAGCGCCCGCTCCAGTAGTGACCGCAGCCGGGCCGGCGAGTTGTCCGGCAGTTTTTCGAGCACCTCCCGCCGCAGCTCGCCGAGCGTATTCAGCTCGCTGGTGCAGGCGTACTCGTCGTCGCCG